>JAAHIA010000365.1 GCA_010671975.1 Leptolyngbya sp. SIO4C1
CCACTGTCATCGCGGCAGCTACGCCCTCAATGCCGCGATGACAGTGGCCAACGATCAGATTCCGCCGACGATCAACCTCGAACACCCAGACGATGACTGCGATCTAGACTACGTTCCTCACCAGAGTCGGCAGCAGCCAGTGGAGGTAGCCCTGTCGAACTCGTTTGGCTTTGGCGGTCACAACGTCACGCTGGTTTTCCAGAAGTATCGTAGCTAGGGCTGCAGGTTCATAGGTATAATGGCCTAGCAATGAATCTTAACCAAATTTTAGACCTCACCTGCAATCCTTGTCGCTGGGTCTCCTCAATCACACCGTCGTTAACTTTTGGATAGGACTATGGCTGTCGCAACCCAATCCCTTGAAACGCTGTGCATAAACTCAATTCGCTTTTTGGCAATTGATGCGGTCGAAAAAGCAAAGTCTGGTCATCCCGGTCTGCCGATGGGCGCTGCACCAATGGCGTTTGTGCTGTGGGACCAGTTCATGCGCTACAACCCTAAAAATCCGCGCTGGTTTAACCGCGATCGCTTTGTGCTTTCAGCCGGGCACGGCTGCATGCTGCAGTATGCGCTGCTGTATTTGACCGGGTACGACAGCGTCAGCCTAGACGACATCAAGCAGTTTCGACAGTGGGGCTCAACTACGCCAGGCCACCCCGAAAATTTCGAGACCGCTGGCATCGAGGTCACCACTGGCCCGCTGGGTCAGGGCATCTGCAACGGCGTTGGTTTGGCCATGGCTGAGGCGCACCTAGCCGCTAAGTTCAATCGGCCTGACTGTGAGCTGGTCGACCACTACACCTACGTGATTTTGGGCGACGGCTGCAACATGGAAGGCGTGTCTGGCGAAGCCTGTTCGCTGGCTGGCCACCTGGGGCTGGGCAAGCTGATTGCGCTTTACGACGACAACCACATTTCCATCGACGGCTCGACCGATATTGCCTTTACCGAAGATGTCTCAAAGCGGTTTGAGGCCTACGGCTGGCACGTGCTGCATGTCGAAGATGGCAACGGCGATCTCGATGCGATCGCCCAGGCCATCGAAGAGGCGAAAAAAGTCACCGATAAGCCGACCATGATCAAGGTGACCACTACCATCGGCTATGGCTCGCCGAATAAGGCCAATACCGCCGGCGTCCACGGCTCGGCGCTGGGCGATGACGAGATCAAGCTGACTCGTGAGAACCTAGAGTGGAACTACGGCTCATTTGAGGTGCCAGACGACGCGCTCAGCCGCTTCCGCAAAGCCATCGATCGCGGCGCTGAGTACGAGGCTGAGTGGAACCAGACGCTGTCAGACTACCGCAGCAAGTATCCCGAAGCCGCTGCCGAGTTTGAGCGCATGCTCTCCGGTCAGCTGCCTCAGAGCTGGGCCGAGGCGCTGCCGACCTACACGCCGGACGACAAGGCGCTGGCAACCCGGAAGAACTCCGAGAAGACGCTAAACGCGATCGCCGAGGTGGTGCCTGAGCTGATTGGCGGCTCTGCCGATCTAACCCACTCCAACCTGACCGAGCTGCATTGCTCTGGCGAATTTCAAAAGGGGCATTACGAAAATCGCAACATCCATTTTGGTGTCCGCGAGCACGGCATGGGCGCAATCTGCAACGGCATTGCGCTGCACGGCTCCGGGCTGATTCCCTACTGCGCCACTTTCCTCATCTTCACCGACTACATGCGGGCAGCGATTCGCCTGTCGGCCCTGTCGCAGGCGGGCGTGGTCTACGTGATGACTCACGACTCGGTGGGTCTAGGTGAAGACGGCCCTACTCACCAGCCGGTCGAGACCATTGCTTCACTGCGAGCCATTCCCAACCTCTACGTGATTCGACCCGCAGACGGCAACGAGACCTCCGGTGCCTATAAGATCGCCTTAGAAAGCCGGAAGACGCCGACGCTGATGGCCTTCTCCCGTCAGGGGTTGCCCAACCTAGAAGGGTCTTCAATTGAGGCCGTTGCTAAGGGAGCCTACATTCTCTCTGACGCTGACGGCACGCCCGATATCATCCTGATTGGCACCGGCAGCGAGGTCAGCCTCTGCGTTGAGGCGGCTGAGCAGCTGCGGTCTGAGGGCAAAAAAGTGCGCGTCGTATCAATGCCCTGCTGGGAGCTGTTTGAGGCACAAGATACGAGCTACCAAGAGTCGGTGCTGCCCAAGTCGGTAACCAAGCGGCTGGTGGTAGAAGCCGGTACGAGCTTTGGCTGGTGCCGCTATGCCGGTGCTGAAGGCGACATTCTCGGCATCGATCGCTTTGGCGCATCTGCGCCGGGTAAAACCAACCTCGAGAAGTTTGGCTACACCGTGGACAACGTGGTCAGCCGAGCCAAGGCGCTGCTGAGCTAGCTGCTGTCATTTAATAGGCTTTTAGCAACGCACTACACGCAATCTCTGGGCGCTACGGTCATCTGGGCCGTAGCGCCTGCGCTTTAGCAAGCTCACGCTGTCGCGTATGCGCATCCTAGCTAGGCCCGGTTAACCACCTGAGCAAAACCCAGCTCGTTAATCCGGTTCCAGCCGTAGAGCGAATTGCGAAAGCCTTTCCACTGGTCGTAGATCTTTTTGAAGGCAGCGTCGCCGCTAGCGCTCTCCTCATAGATGTCAAAGGCAGTCTCCTGAGCAACGGCTAAGATTTCATCGCTGTAGGGCGTCAGCCGGGTACCGCCGTCAATCAGCCGCTTTAGGGCCTCGCCGTTGAGCGCATCGTACTGTGCCAGCATGTTCAGATTGGCCTGGTAGGCAGCCGTCTGCAGCACCTCCTGATATTCGCCCGGTAGCGCATTCCAAGCATTGAGATTGATCTGTACCTCAAGCGTTGGGCCAGGCTCCCACCAGCCGGGGTAGTAGTAAAACTGAGCCGCATCATTGAGCCCCAGCTTCTCATCGTCGTAAGGCCCCACCCACTCAGCGGCATCAATCGCGCCGCGATCGAGGGCTAAAAAGATTTCGCCGCCGGGCAGCACCTGCACGTTCACCCCCAGCCGAGACATCACCTCGCCCCCCAGCCCAGGAATCCGCATCTTCAACCCCCTCAGATCGGCAGGTGACTGAATCTCTTGCTTGAACCAGCCGCCCATCTGCACGCCGGTATTGCCGGCTGGAAAGCTAATCACGCCAAAGTCGGCATAGAGCTCGTGCATCTGCGCTAGCCCGCCGCCGTGATAGTACCAGGCATTTTGCTGCTGAGCGTTAAGCCCAAAGGGCACGGTGGTGCCAAACGCCAGCGCCGGGTTTTTACCCACATAGTAGTAGCTGGCGGTGTGGCCGCATTCTACCGTGCCCTCTTGCACCGCATCGAGCACCTGCAGACCCGGTACCAGCTCGCCTGCAGCATAGGGCTCAATGGAAAAGCGACCGTCGGTTAGAGCCGCTACGCGATCGCACACTGTCTGAGCGCCGCCGTAGATGGTATCGAGTGACTGTGGCCAGCTGGTGGCCATCCGCCAGCTAACCCGAGGCAGATCGCCCGAAGCCTGCCCGGCCGTCGTTGAGCTAGAGTTACAGGCTGCTAGCGTAGCCGCACCGGCTCCTACCAGGCCATATCCTAATATGTTTCTCCGTTTCATCTCTGGTTCGTTGAGTCTGTTTTAGCTAGAGGCCATGTGAGCAGATTTGTAGCGTAGACCACGGTCTTCTCTGTATTAAATCACTCCCTCTGAAGCATAATGACGCCCAGTAACAGTTGGTAATGGTTGGGCCAGCGGCTAGGAACAGTCGGGGGAAAGCTGGCGAAATGTCATAATTTGGATAGCCGGTTTAGAAAAGTTTAAACACATGACAATCAAGCGCGCCGTGCTGTGGGTGCTGACGTTTTTAGTCGTCGTCGTAATAGGCAGTTCGCTGGCGAACAGCTGGAATGAGCCGCAGGTATCAGGCCAGCTGCAGCTTTACCAGAGCAACCTGCTGCTAGAAGCTACCGAGTGGGAAGGAGAAGGCTTTGCAGATACGGATGTTGAGCGAGTGCGGCGGGCGCTGCTGGGGGCAGACCCCGTGGAGGCCGTGATTGAAGAATATGAAACGGTGCAAAAGCAGGCAGAAAAGTCACTGGCCCAGTCGCGATCGCAGCTGGCTGAGACCGTTGCAGTGGTCAGCGAGGCTGACAGTCTGCAGTATCGTAAACTGCAGCAGGTCATTGAGCAGCAGCAGCAGCTACTCAATCGGCTCACGCTGCGGCTCGGCATTCTAACTGCGCAGCAGGGCGATATTGAAGCTGCGATCGCCACCTGGCAGCCGCTGACCGAGACCGCTGGCCGCTATGCCTCAGTCGCCCAGGTGCTAACCGAAATTTGGCGCGAATCGCCGGTCGTTCCGAGCGACGCCAAGGCAATCTTAGACACGCAGCTAGAGGGCTGGTTTCGCTATCGAGCATTAGAGCAGCTCTATAAGGTACAGGCCGATCCGCAGGCTGTGGCGCTGCTGGCCCAGCAGGAGCAGGCCGTAGCAGAGGCCACCTTCGTGAAGGTGATTACTATTGGCACACTGCCAACGCTAGGCAGTCTGGTTGGCGCAGTTTTGCTGATTATTTTGGTCGTGCAGCGATTTGTGCAGGGTAAAGCGGCCGTATTAGCAGCCAATGCGACCCGAGCCTGGTCAGTCCCTTGGGATGGGGAAACGATCTGGCAGGTCTTGGTGGTCGGCTTCTTCTTTGTTGGGCAGATTCTCATTCCGTTTATCTTGAGCGCCTCGGGGCTGAGCTTTGCCACGACCTCTAGCCGCATGCGGGCAATTTACTCGATGCTGTACTACTTGCTAATGGCCGGCGGCGGCATTGCCGTCTTGATTGCCTCAGTGCGCACTCATCTGCCGCTACCAGAAGGCTGGTTTCGCTTTAAGCTATTCGACAAATGGCCGCTGTGGGGCTGGGGCGGCTACCTCTGCGTTTTACCGCTGATGATTGGTGTATCGCTGCTCAACCAGCAGCTGTGGCAGGGACAGGGCGGCAGCAACCCGCTGCTGCAGACGGTGCTAGAAGAAAGCGATGGCGTCGCGCTGTTGCTGTTTTTCCTGACGGCCTCAATCGCCGCCCCCCTGTTTGAAGAGGTGTTGTTTCGCGGCTTA
>JAAHIA010000366.1 GCA_010671975.1 Leptolyngbya sp. SIO4C1
CAGCGGTGGCCCCGGATGGGAGCCCGACCCGCCTGGATTGTTGGGGGGAGGTTGCCGAGGGTTTCAGCCCCTTCCAGGCGAATCTACCTGGGGTACTGGCAAAGAGCGGGTGAACGGGATCGAACCGCTCTACCTGAGCAACTGTCATCTTAGGCGTCGTTGCGCGGGTTTCCCACATATAAATCGTTTTTTCGGTCACGTCCAAAGCCAGCGCTACATCTCGGCGCGTCAGCCCGGCTCGAATGCGCAAATCAGTCAGAGTGTCTTGCTTACTCTGCTCGGGCATAGGGCCTCTCAGCTAGGGCCAAAATTTTCGGGAATATCTGCTAAGGACCACTGCAATAGATCACAAAGCTTCCTGAATTCACGCGGCGTCATCTTTGGCTCGTAGATGCCCGTTTCCCAATTGCTAATGGTCTGATCGGTTTTTCCTAGCACCACAGCAATATCACGCTGCGTCAGCCCCAGCTCTTCGCGCCGTCGCTTTAACGGAGATTCACCACCCTGAGGCGTAACGTTAGCCATTTACTATAAGCAAACTTATACATGCAAGCTTGACTTCACAACTACAAGCATGCTTGGATAAGAATTAAGAGCTATAAGACAAATTGGATAAGCAGACTATGTCTGTGCGGTAGCAAAAGCTGCGTTCAGAGCTTTATATGCTTTTCCATGCCATAGTTTCTCACCTTGCGGTGGCTTTCGCCTACCGCTGACCTATTCTGCATTCAAAAAATCACTATGCCTCAAACTTTTCTCGCTATGTCAGCCCCTCAAATACTTGCCGCTCAAGCGGCTGAGCCTACTCCGAATCGCGAGTCTGTGCGTCTGCTGGTCATCGGCAGCGACTGTGGCATCAATACCATTATTTATCCGCTACATCACAAAGGCTTTGCCCACGGTAGCGAATGGAGCCCGCTGCTGCCGCATGACTCAGGTCGATTCATGCGAATCTTGACCCGCTATGCGATGCGACCTTAGCCCTCATCCACCACGCCACAGGCCAAGCGTGCACCGCCCCCACCTAGCGGCTTGGGCTGATCAGAGAAATTATCCCCATTGGCATGAATCATCAGCGAATGACCCACCACTTCGCTCATCGTTAGCCGAGGCGCAAGCATGGGCACCGTAGCCTCGCCCTCGACGCCTACGTAGAGCGGTGGCAAATCGCCAAGATGGCCGTCTCCATAAGGGCCTTCATGCTCGCCAGTGTCAGCCGGGTCAAAATGGCCGCCAGCGGCTAGCCCTGGCACCACGTCGCCGTCTTTTGCTGCCGGTCCGCAGGCTGGGTTGCTGTGCACGTGAAAGCCGTGCACGCCGCTTGGCAGATCGGCCAAATCGGGTCTGAGCAATAGCCCATACTCGCTATCCTCCAGCGTTACCGTACCAACGGATTCGCCGACGCCGTCAGCCGCTGTCAAGTTAATATCAGTCGTCAGTGAATCTGCGATCGCACCCGGCACCCACAGCAGCAGCAGCGCCATTACCAGCCCAAACAGTTTCCGCATTCTATGCCCCTTAATATCCGCTAACACCATCTACCCATTCACTAGCCTAAAACGCTTCTCTACTGAGCGAAACCCCAATCTACTGCACAATAGTAAGCGCAAACCTAAGCGAGGCTCCCACATGGCCATTTCTCAAGCCGAGGCAAAGCAGCTGATTGAGCGGCTTATTTTTGATCAGCAAAGCGCTCAAAGCTGGGCACAGGACGTTTGGGACATGAGCCCGACGCTGGGCGAAACCGCTGCCAAGCTGATTGAAGTCTTTGATGCAGTGGTTGACTGCTGCCCTGAAGAAAAGCTAGAGAACCTGCTGCAGGACTATTATCAAGAACAAATGCCGGACTAAGGGTAAGCGGAACCACCTATGGCACAATGATCGATAGTTGTTAAAACCGTTACTTTAAGAAGCCCTGTGAGTACTGCACCTGCAACCCGTCGAGCCGTTTTTCCGTTCACTGCGGTGATTGGCCAAGATGATATGAAACTGGCCCTGATTCTGAATGTGATCGACCCCAAAATTGGCGGCGTGATGATCATGGGCGATCGCGGCACGGGCAAATCGACGACAATTCGGGCGCTGGCCGACTTGCTGCCAGAAATTGATGTGGTAGCAGACGATCCGTTTAACCGAGCGCCGGACGATCCGGAGGTGCAGCGCGAGCATCAGGGCGATATCGCAGTAACGCAGAAGAAGGTGCCCATGGTTGATCTGCCGCTGGGCGCAACCGAAGATCGCGTCTGCGGCACGATTGATATTGAAAAGGCGCTCTCAGAAGGCGTCAAAGCGTTTGAGCCAGGTCTGCTGGCGAAGGCTAATCGCGGCCTGCTCTATGTGGATGAGGTCAACCTGCTCGATGACCATCTAGTTGACGTGCTGCTCGACTCGGCCGCCTCGGGCTGGAATACGGTAGAGCGCGAGGGCATTTCGGTTCGTCATCCGGCTCAGTTTGTGCTGATTGGCTCTGGCAACCCGGAAGAGGGCGAACTGCGGCCACAGCTGCTCGATCGCTTTGGCATGCACGCTGAGATTCGCACGGTCAAAGATCCGGTGCAGCGGGTGCAAATTGTAGAAGAACGCTCAGAATTTGACCGCGATCCGCAAACCTACGTGGAGCAGCACCAGACGCAGCAGGCGGCCCTGCGCGATCGCATCGTCAGCGCTCAGCAGCAGCTCAAATCGGTCACAATTGACCATGAGCACCGGGTGAAGATTTCGCAGGTGTGCTCAGAGCTAGACGTAGACGGTCTGCGCGGCGACATTGTGACGAACCGCGCTGCCAAGGCGCTAGCTGCCTACGAAGGCCGCAGCGAAGTAACCGTCGAAGATGTGCAGAAAGTGATTGCCCTTTGCCTGCGCCATCGGCTGCGCAAAGACCCGCTAGAGTCAATCGACTCGGGCTACAAGGTAGAGAAAACCTTTGGGCAGATTTTTGGCGTGCAGATTCCAGAAGTGGCAGCCAACGGTCGTCAGCCGGTCGGTGCGCGGTAGGGGCTCTTGCGTCAGCGGATTCTGGGGCTCGATCCAGGCTTGGCCATCTTAGGGTTTGGCGTAATTGAATACGATCCGGCCCAGCTGCGCGATCGCACGCCGGATATTCAAGTCGTTGATTTTGGCATCATTGCCACCCCAGCCGGCACCGAGGTCGGCTCTCGGCTGTGCACCATTCACGACGACCTACACAGCCTGATTGAGACGCATCAGCCCGATCTGGTCTCAATTGAGAAGCTGTTTTTTTACCGTATGGGCAACACCATTTTGGTGGCGCAGGCGCGCGGCGTGGTGATGCTGGTGCTGGCGCAGCACCACCTATCTTTTGTCGAATTTACGCCAGCTCAAATTAAGCAGGCGCTGACCGGCTACGGCAACGCTGATAAAGCAGCGGTTCAAGCCGCCGTTGCCCGCGAGCTGCAGCTGCTACAAACGCCCAAACCCGACGATGCGGCAGATGCGCTGGCGGTTGCGCTCACTGCCTGGTTCAATCAAGATGGCTAGGGCAGCGCGCCCGTGTAGAAAACGCCAAAGAAAACGGGATAATAGAACAATAATGAAGTAGTAAACTAGCCCATTCGCGCCTTGCTTCGTTAGGAGTTTTTATGTCAGCGTTTTGGCAAACTTTGCTATCACCGCAGCAGTTCATTCCTCACGGTCACTGCTTTTTATGGAATCCTAGCCTGATTTGGCTGCATCTTTTGTCAGATGCGATGATTGCGATCGCGTATTTTTCTATTCCAGCGATTTTGATCTACTTTGTGCGCAGGCGCAAAGACGTTCCCTTTAGCGGCGTTTTTTGGCTATTTGGGGCCTTTATTGTCTCCTGCGGTCTCACCCATCTGATCAGCATTTGGACCCTCTGGCATCCGGCCTACTGGCTGTCTGGGGCCGCTAAAGCCCTGACGGCGGTGATTTCACTCTACACGGCGCTAACGCTGATTCCGCTGATGCCTCGGGCGCTGGCCTTACCTAGCCCATCCCAGCTAGCGCTAGTTAACCAAAAGCTTTCTGAAGAAATCACTGAGCGAGAACAGTCAGAGAAAACGACGCGCCAGCTCAATCAGGTCTTAGAAGATCGCGTGGCCCAGCGGACGACCGAACTGCAGCGCCGCAACCAGGAGCTCGATCAGTTTGCCTATGTGGTGTCGCACGATCTCAAAGCGCCGCTGCGGGCAATTGCCACCCTTTCCGAATGGATCGAGGAAGACCTCACCGAGCAGCTGCCGGCAGAAAATCAGGAGCAGCTGCGGCTGCTGCGATCGCGCGTCTATCGCATGGACGCTTTGATCAACGGACTTTTAGACTACTCACGGGTAGGGCGCTCCCGACAGAACACGGCCCGAGTAGACGTGGCTCAGCTGCTGACGGATGTTTTACAGCTGATTGACGTTCCAGAGACGTTTACGGTGGAAATCAGCCCAGACCTGCCAGTCCTGGTGGCCAACAGAACGCCGCTGACCCAAGTATTCACCAACCTGATTAGCAACGCCATCAAACACCACGACCGCCCTGATGGCATCGTGCGGATCTCTGCCAAGACGCTAGACGACTGCTATGAGTTTGCGATCGCCGACGACGGTCCCGGCATTTCACCCAAGTATCATCAGCGCATTTTTGAGATCTTTAAAACGCTAGAAGCTCGCGATACCAAAGAGAGTACAGGCGTTGGTCTAGCCATTGTGAAAAAGACGGTCGAGTCAGAAGGCGGCAGCCTGCGGCTTGAGTCTGACGTCGGCTGCGGTGCCTGCTTCTACTTCACCTGGCCCAAGCCGGTGCCGGCTCACGCCAAGATGAAAAGCTAGGAGAAGAAGCCGGTAGGATAGTCACTAGCGCCGTTTCTACTCGTAACTATGCCCCTGTTTTCTACTCCGCTGGCTCGACGGCAGGTTGAGGTCTTAATGCAGCCGGCTTTGATTCGCATTATCGATAATATCCGCAAGCAGCTCGATGTCTCTAACTGGAAAGGCCAGTACGAGGACAAGATCGTTTGGCCTGACAGCGCGACCGAGGCCCAGCAGCAGCAGTACCTCAAGCTGCTGCTGCAGCTTGAGGA
>JAAHIA010000367.1 GCA_010671975.1 Leptolyngbya sp. SIO4C1
TGGTGTACTCTCGTTAGACCGTGACCTAGTAGACAGCGATCTGTTCCTGAAGTCGCTGTCAGATCAAGACTAAAGAATTGTTGAACATCGATTAATCAAGGAGGCTTGTATGCGTGCCATGCAACCTGTGAATTTCACGAAGACTTTTCTATTCACGCTGGGATTGGCTGCTACCACCACGCTTGTTTCAACTGCTGCACCGGCTCAGATGAAGCCAGCAGAGGAGATGCCTGCTGTTGAAGCCCCCACTGAAGCGCCTGTTGAAGACACTGCTGAGATGATGGAAGCGCCCGCTTCGGCAGAGTCGCTTGAGGTAGAGGAGATGCCGGCTGCCGTTGATGAGATGGAAGCGGTAGACCCTGCTGTTGATGAGTTAGAAGCTGCGGACACGATGGAGCCGGCAGCTGAAGAGATTACCGAAGAACCGGCCGTTGATGAGTTAGAAGCTACGGACACCGTCGAGCCAGCGGAAGAGATTACTGAAGAACCGGCCGTCGACGAGATGGAAGCAGCTGATCCTACCGCACCAGTAGAAGAGCCAGCCGCAACAGAAGAGGCTGAGCCTACTGCTGTAGATACAACAGCCATGACCGTGGTTGAGCTCACTGGCAGCAGCGAATATTTCGAGATTTTAACCGCTGCGATAGAGGCCGCCGATCTGACCGAGACGCTTTCGGGCGAGGGACCATTCACTGTGTTTGCTCCCACTGACGAGGCATTCGAGGCTCTACCTGAAGGGATGCTAGAGACGCTGCTGCTGCCTGAGAATCAGGAGATGCTAGCCAAGGTCCTGACCTATCACGTGGTGCCGGACGCGGTGCTCTCAGAAGGTCTGTCTGAAGGAGAGATTGCCACCGTTGAGGGCAGCGACATTGTGGTCTCACTGGAAGAGAGTCTGCTAAAAATCAACGATGCCAGCGTTCTGCTAGCGGATGTTGAAGCCAGCAACGGCATCATTCACGTCATTGATCAGGTGATCTTGCCGCCGGACCTGGCCGCTCAGCTACCAGAATCAGCACCGGTCAGTGAAGAGATGTCTGCACCCGAGGCAGAGGCGGAAGCAGTGGCTGAAGAGACTTCTGAAGACGGCTCTGCTGATCTTTAGATTCAGAGAAACCTTTTGGCCCGGGCCAAGTCTAATGAAGTGAGTGCCTGGATATCCTTAAATCTGCCTGCTGTGTGCGATTCTCATTAAGGATATTGGCCTCTCTGGAGAGAATCGCCGGGGACACTACTTAACTTGGCTTTAATTGAACAAATTCTCACCCCAGGCAGCGCCTGGGGTTTTCTTTTTAATAGGAACAATCAATAGGATTTACGCCAGCAAACTCTTCTCTGTCTATTGTCAGCTCCTCCGACCTCTGGTTACCCCTCCCGCTAAGAAACCGGCTAAGAAGCCGATTCAGCGAGGCGACCGCAGCTATCGGGTAGCTGAGTTTCTACCCTGACACGACCATAGTCTAGACTGCCAATCAGCTGACCCAGCACTAGCCTAGCCTGGCTGTTGGCCTGATCTAAAATGCCCTGCTCACAGGCAGCCTGCTCGATCTGAGTCAGCGCCGATGTCTGAGCTAGGGTCTGCAGCTGCGGGGCGCGATCTGGACCCAGGTTCAAAAAGCCTCGGCTGTAGTCATAGACGCGAGACCGGGTCACATCAATTTTGCTATCGAGCAGACGCGGTGATGGCAGGATTAGCGTAATTACGCTGTCGCTGTCAGTGCGCTCAATGGCGACATCCTCAGTCGTCAGATCGCTGAGGTCAATGCCAGCGCGCACTTCGCCATAGGCAATGTAGAGCAGATTGGTCTGGCCAATCGTATAGCCGGCAAAGGTGCGATCGCTGACCGCTGGTACGACGGCTTCCATCGTAAAGACGGCCGTCGTTAGCTCGCTAGCCTCCTGCACCTGCTGCACCACCACCGTTCTAAGATCTACCGACTCTTCCGGTGGCGGCGGCGCGAGCATTAGCTTCATCCCTTCCAAAAAGCGCGGCCCCGAGCGCCAAAACGCATAGCCTGCTAGCAGCCCGACGATAGCGGTGCCGCCCACTAGCGATAGCGCCACGCTGCGCATCAGGCCAAACGGCGACGAACGACGCGACGGCGCGGCGGGTTCAGGGGCTTTAGGCGGCTTAGGCTCTGGCGGCTTAGGCTGCTTAGATTTTGGCTCTTGAAGGCGCATAGGTGTCTGGGTAAATTAGAACGGCATGGACTGTGAGCTCAGCCGGCTATAGACAAACTTGGCATCGGCCAACCCTCTCTACAATTTTATCGCTAATTTTTTTTCGGCCAAGTGGAGAGTTCCCCCCTCCCTCCTTTCCTAGCTCAGTCTACCGACTTTTGCTTCAGCACCCGCCGCACAAACAGCTTCTCTAGCTCAATCCAGACGAACAGCAGCGTGCTAAAGCCAAAGCAGACCGCTAGCTCTTCGGCACTGAGAATATACGTACCAAAGAAGTCACGCAGCGGCTCGACGTAGATCAGCATCAGCTGCAGCGCCGTCGTGATAATCACAGCTCCCCAGACAAAGGGATTTGAGAAGGGAGAAATGCTAACTGCTAGCCGATTGTGCGATCGCACCGAAATGGCATGGCCCATCTGCGCTAGGCACAGCATGGTAAACACCATCGTCTTCCAGGTGTTGGGGTTGCCGCTATAGTCTGCAGCTTGGGTATAGTGATAGGCCCAAGTCATCAGCGTGACGGCAATGATAGTAAAGACAATGCCGACACGCAGCATGTAGGTCCCGAGCCCCCGGGCAAAGATGCTTTCTCTGGGGCTGTGTGGCGGCCGCTGCATGACGTTGGGTTCGGCTGGCTCAACGGCTAGCGCCAGCGCTGGGAAGCCGTCGGTGACCAGGTTCATCCACAAAATCTGCAGCGGCGTCAGCGGCACGTCAACGATTGGCAGCAGCAGCGGTGAGAGGGCGATGGTGAGCACTTCGCCAATGTTTGAGCCGAGAATGTATTTCACAAATCGACGAATGTTGCTATAGACCACGCGCCCTTCTTCAGCTGCTGCCACAATCGAGGCAAAATTATCATCCAGCAGCACCATATCGCTGGCTTCTTTGCTGACGTCGGTGCCGGTGATGCCCATAGCGATGCCAATCTCGGCCTGCTTCAAAGCTGGGGCATCGTTGACGCCGTCGCCGGTCATCGCCACAATCTGGTTTTGGCTCTGCAGGGCCTGCACAATCCGCAGCTTGTGCTCTGGCGACACGCGCGCATAGACGCTGACGTTGAGCACAGCGGCCTCTAGCTCGGCCTGGCTCATGGCCTCTAGCTCGTGCCCGGTGAGCGCTTGCTGGCCCAGCTGGGCAATGCCTAGCTCCTCAGCTAGCGCCTGCGCTGTCAGCTGATGGTCACCGGTAATCATCGCTGGGCGAATGCCAGCCTGGCGGCAGCGCTTAACGGCCTCTTTCACTTCTGAGCGCGGCGCGTCCATCATGCCGACTAGCCCCAGCCAGATTAGCTTTGACTCAGCGGTGTCGGCTTCAGTCTCATCCGGCAGCTGGTGCAGCGGCCGATAGGCAAAGCCTAAAACACGCTTGCCCTGGCTAGCCAACTGCTCATTTGCCTGCTGGATCTGAGCCTTGAGCAAGTCCGTCAGGGGGGTCAGGGCCTGGTTAGTTTGAGCGCGATCGCAGTGGCTGAGCAAAATTTCGGGCGATCCTTTAGAAAATAGCAAATAGGGCGGTGCCGTGCCGTTGTGGGCCACGTCGGTTTGCCAGGGCGTTTCGGCCGCTCGCCAGGCAACGGCGACGCTCATCCGCTTGCGCTCTGACGAAAAAGGAAATTCAGTCTGACGCTCAAACTGCAGCTGCAGCTGCGACTGCACCAGATCGGCCTTGCCGGCTAGCGTAATGAGTGCGCCTTCGGTCGGGTCGCCTAGAATAGCCCAGTCGCCCTGCTCTTTTTGCAGCACGGCATCGTTGCAGAGCATGCAGTCTAGCAGCAGCAGCCGCACTGCCGGCAGGCTCAGCTCCTCGACCTTTTGTGACGATGCTTGATCAATAAAGTGACCGTCTGGCGCATAGCCGCTATTGCCATTTACCTGCAGCGTCTGCGTCAGCGTATGGACCGACTGCACAACCATTTTGTTCTGCGTTAGCGTGCCGGTCTTGTCTGAGCAAATGGTAGTTACTGAACCCAGCGTTTCGACTGCCGGCAGCCGCCGAATTAGGGCGTGGCGGCGCACCATTCGCTGCGTACCTAGCGCCAGCGTCACGGTGATAACAGCCGGTAGGCCCTCTGGCACCACGGCTACGGCCATACTCAGCGATACCGTCAGCAGCTCTTCAAAAGACGACCAGCCCAGCGACGCGACGCCGCCGACTACCACAAGCGCGACCAGGATGAGCGAGCCAAATACCAGCGTATTGCCCAGCTGCCCCATGCGCTGCTGCAGCGGCGTTGGCTCTGCTTTAACTGACTGCAGCATGCCGGCGATATGGCCTAGCTCAGTCTGCATACCAGTGCTGGTTACCACGAGGCCGCCGCGCCCGCTGACCACCTCGGTGCCTTGAAAAACTAGGTTGCTGCGATCGCCTAGGTCAGTTTCTGCAGACAGGGTGATCTGGGGCCGCTTTGAAACTGGCGTGGCTTCGCCCGTCAAGGCCGACTCGCGCACCTGCAGATGCGACGCTTCTAGCAGCCGACCGTCTGCAGCAATCTGGTCGCCGGCTTCAATCAGCACTACGTCGCCTGGCACCAGCTCTTTAGATGAAATCTCACACGGTGCACCATTGCGCAGCACCGTTACCTGTGGTGAAGAGAGCGCCGTTAGGGCTTCTAATGCCTTTTCAGCCCGGCTTTCTTGCAGATAGCCGAGCACCGCATTGAGGATGACGATGGCAAAGATTGCGATCGCGTCTTTTGGCATCGCCCCGGCCCGAAAGTCCAGCACGGCTGAGACAATCGCTACCCCAATCAGCATCAGCAGCATGATGTTCGTAAACTGATCGATCAGTTTACGAACATCATGCTGCTGATGCTGATTGGGGTAGCGATTGTCTCAGC
>JAAHIA010000368.1 GCA_010671975.1 Leptolyngbya sp. SIO4C1
TGGTGACAGTTGCGGGCCTCTGCCCACTGTTTGATGGTGCTGTGGTCGGTGGTGGTTTTGGAGGTGGTCATGGGTAGAGATGAGGGGGATGGGAGAGGTAGGGAGGGGATTAAAAGGTGTCTGAGGAGTAGCCGGTGCCGTCGTTCATTTGGGCTTGAGTCGGTGCGATCGCACCAATAAATCCAAACGCTGCTGCAGACAGCAGGCTAATGAGTCGGTGAGATAAGCGCATGAGATGACCTCCTAGCGACGACGGCCTAAGCGCCAACTAATTGACGATACGGTAGCTCAGGCTCTATTGCAGCCTATTGCAGCTGCTCGGTCTGAGCCTACCTCAATGGAAAGAGATGAAAAGACCTGCTGCCCCGGCTGAGGGTAGAAAAAGCAGCTCACAGCGGGCGAGCAGTTGTTCTTAACTCCGGCATTCTGACGTCCGAAATGCCGAGGAGGTCGACTGTAGGTCTTTTCAAGCTGGCATAGGAAATTGACATATGAAACAGTTTGCGGTTTTGATTCGGCTGCTGCGCGATCGCAAAACTTTTTTGGAAGAAATTCACAAGGATATTCGGCTGCAGAGTAAAATTCTGTCGCTGCTGGTCGCAAGCTGCCTATTTTTTGCCGTCTACGGCGCGATTATCGGCTCATCGAGCAGCTGGCTGCAGATGATTTCTTCAGCGATTAAGCTACCGGCGCTCTATCTGGTGACGCTGATTATCTGTCTGCCGACGCTCTACTTTTTCGATATCTTGTTTGGCTCTCAGCTAAACTTTCGGCAGTACAGCGCCATGCTAATGACGGCGGTGTCGGTGATTAGCGTACTGATGTTTAGCTTTGCGCCGATTGTGCTGTTTTTCCTAATATCGATACAAGACTACAACTTCTTTTTGCTGCTGAATGTGGCAGTGATGGCGCTGACGGGTGCGGTTGGCATTCGGATGTTTTATCAGGGAATGCGCTCGATTGTGGGCAAAGAGGCTGCCGGCGATAAGCTGAGAAATCGGCTGCTAAAAGGCTGGCTGGTGCTCTATGGGCTAGTAGGCTGTCAGCTCGGTTGGACACTGCGACCGTTTTTTGGCGCACCAGGTGAACCCTTTCAAATCTTTCGACCTGAGATTGATGGCAACTTCTATGCGCAGGTCTTTCGCTCGATTCGGACGATTCTTGGCTTCTAGCAGCGGTAACTCTTCCTGTGACCAACTTAGATAATTTACGCATTCCGCAGCGAGAGATTGATCAGCTGACTGGCCTTGATATCAGCGAGACTTCGATGGGCTGGGCCTATCGGCTCTCGCTGTTTCGCTCCTCCAAGCAGATTCTCTCTTGGGCGGTAACGCAGCTGCTGTCGTTTGGGGTAGCGCTAATTTTATGCCTGCCAGTGACGCTGCTGCTGGGTCGTAGCGTCACCGGTAGCGCGCAGACCTCAACTGCGCTAAGCTTCATTCCGTTGGGCGTTGGAGCCGCGATCGCGCTGACGCTCGGCTGGATGGGCTATTGGCTCTATCAAGGACGGCGGCTGAGTACGCTCAACCATCTGCTAGATGAAATTGATCGCTATCACGAGATTTTGCAAGCAATTGAAATTCTAGACGAGCTGCAGCAGGTCAACCCCAAGTCGCTCAGCCTCGACAATCGCGAGACGGTGCTAGAGGCGCTGCATCTGACCCGAGAAAATCTGATCTGCAGCCTGATGACCGAGCGGGTGATGCGCAGGCATCAGCGGTTTATTGCTCGCCGCTATGATCTCTTTGCCAGTATTGAGAATAACCTGGCTGCGCTACAGGCCTTTCAGGTGGATGCCGAAGCAGGCGAATATGGGCGACTGCTGAACGAGGCATTGCAAATTGGCGCCAGCGTCCATCGCGAGCTGAAGGAACTTAACGAAGTGTAGCGCTTTATCGGCCTAGCTTCTGGCGCGCCTGCTCGCGCAGCTGCTGCGCCTCTGGATGATTGGCGTCTAAGGCCAGCGCCCGATCGATTGAGGTAATTGCATCGTCAAAGGCGCGCAGACGCCACAGCGCCGCGCCGCGATTGCTCCAGGCCGCGGCAAAGGTTTCATCCAGCGCCAGCGCCCGATCAAAGGCAGCCACGGCCTCCTGCGGCCGCTCTAGCTTCAGCAGCAGCACACCCTGATTATTCCAAGCTTCAAAGTAATCGGGGTCAGCTTGCACCGTGGCGTCATAGAGCGCCAATGCCGCCTCTAGCTGTCCCTGCTGCTCTAGCGCATAGCCTTTACTCCAAAGCGCCTGCGGGTTTTGCGGCTCAAGTGCCAGGGCGCGATCGCAGGCTTCAATCGCCGCGTTGTAAGCCTGCAGCTGATTAAAGCTATAGCAGCGGCCCCAGTGAGCCTCCACCACGGCATCATCGCTCACCAGCACCTGATCGTAGGCTGAAATCGCCGCTTCATACTCGCCCTGATTCTGTAGCTGCAGCGCAGTCGCGAGCTGATCGGCAACTGAGGGAGCATCGGCCGCTGGCGCAGCGGCAACTTCAGTGCCAGAGACAGCATCGGGGGCAGCTTGAGGCGACAGCCACATGCGCACCGGCCCGAGCAGCAAGACAGCCGCCACCCCAGCTGCCAGAACGGGCCAGCGCTGATGTCGCTGAGTGGGCACTGAAACCTCAGCCACTGCTGTCTTGGCCTGTATCGAATCTACCGGCGCTAGCGGCGGCATCCCCAGCTGTTTAGCCGCCAGCGTTGCAGCGGTCCGGTCGGCTTTGGACGGTTCCGCCGCCAGCGTTGCAGCGGTCGGGTCTTGGTCTCGCGGTTCCGCCGCTAGCGTTGCAGCGGTTGGATCGGTGGCAGGCTCCCGCTTTTCTGCGGGCGGCACTGGTCGCGTCGTAGGCGCTGCTAGTAGCGTAGGCGGATCGGCAGCCGGCTGATTCTCAGCAACAGCCTGCAGTGCTTCAGCCGCCGTTTCGTAGCGATCGCGAAAGTCATAGCGCACCATGCGCATCAGCACCTCAGCCAGCGCCGGGCTTACCGCCAGCTCTGGCTTCTGCCAGCAGATTTCACTAGTGCGGGCATCCTGCTTAAGCAGGGCGGGAGCCACCCCAGTCAGCGCCTGTAGGCCGATCATGCCAACTGCATAGACATCGCTGCTAAACCGAGGATTGCCCGCTAGCTGCTCGTTGGGCATATAGCCCTGCGTGCCGATTGAGATGGTGCGCGTTGGCTCGGCATGGGGCTGCGTCAGCTGCTGGCTGACCTGCTTGACTGCCCCAAAGTCAATCAGCACAATGTGCTCATCAGCCGCTCGCCGAATCAGGTTGGCGGGCTTGAGGTCGCGGTGGATCACGCCTTGCTCGTGCACATAGACCAGCGGCGTTAGAATGTCGATGAGCAGCGCAATCACTCTGGCTTCGGGCCAGCGCTGCCCAGGCTGAATCAGGGCTGAGAGCGACTGCCCCACAATCAGCTCTTGAGCTAGATAAAACTCACCCTGGTCCTCAAAGTGGGCTAGCAGACGCGGAATTTGCGGATGCTCTCCGAGGCGATAGAGCACTCTGGCCTCAGTGTCAAACAGCCGCCGCGCCGTTTTGAGGCTCTCTTCATCCTGCAGGTGCGGCTTGAGCTGCTTGATTACGCAGCGCGGCTGATCGGGCAGGTGCAGATCTTCTGCCAAAAAGGTATGACCGAATCCGCCCTGACCCAGCGGCTCAATCAGTCGATAGCGTCCGCCTAGGTTTTGGCTAGTCTTATTGCCAAGCAGTTGCCGAAAGTTCATAGCGCTGGTGAGTAGGATAGGACAGGGGAAGCAAGCAGTGGGTAGCGCACCTAATCGTCATCGTCGTCGTCCTCCTCGTCGTCGTCCTCCTCGTCGTCATCGGACTGATCTTTTTCCTTTTTTTCTTTCTTATCCTTTTTATCGTCGTCCTCTTCTTCCTCGGAAGCTGCTGCGTCAGCGGGGGCGACCGGCTGACTGGCTGAGTCATCGCTCGGTGTAGCGGTCAGCATAACCGGCTCAGACTGACCTGCGGAAACTGTCGTCTCAGCTGGCAGCGATGGCAGCTCGGCAATGGCGCTGACCTGAGCTGAGGTAGAGGCTGCAACTGTGCGATCGCGCGCAGCGGTTTCCTGAGAGCAGGCTGTACTCGCCAAAAGCAGAAGCATCAGCCACCGCCACTGGCCCAGCGGCCAGCTAGCTTGAAATCGCCGTTGAGGTTTGAGCATGATCGATCTCAGTGAGTCGCTATTAAATGAAGGTGAGCGGTAGAGGCTAGCGTTTCCCTAAAGTTGAGCAAAGACCCTGATAACGTTGATCTGTCCGTAATTTAGACAAATTAACTGCCAAGATACTCAAAGATGGCACCCGCTGGTCGCCGCGATGGACAATCTGTAGCAGGTTTGTCAGCTGGCACAGTCGCCTGGCACAGCTGCTCAGCCTATGAACTCAGCCAGATTGATGCAGCAAATATCACGGTGCAGCTCCGCAATGAGTGGGAGAATAGAACCGTGGCTATATGCAATAGAGAGATGAAATTCAAATTTTTAGCAGCTGTAGGGGTTTTACTGGTGAGCCTGTTTAGCTTTGCGCTACCTAGCTGGGCCTATATCGAAGACGATATTGACATGCTGATAGATACTAACGAATGCCCGGTGTGTATTCTGTCTGAAGCTGATCTCAGCGGCAAAAATTTATATCGCGCCAACCTGAAGGTGGCTGAAATGAGTGGCATCAACCTCAGTAACGCCGATTTGCGCAAGGCCAACCTGATGCTGTCTGAGCTCAAAGATGCTAACCTCAGTGGAGCCAACCTCAGCAGCGCCGAGATGAACGGAGCGCGGCTGCAGGGCGCAACGCTAGCGGGCGCTAACCTGAGCAGCGCCGTGCTGACGCAGGCTAATTTAGAAGACGCCAACTTTCGCGGAGCCGACCTGACCAATGCAGAGATGACGGCCGCTGTAATTGGCAAAGCAGATCTGCGCGAAGCGAATCTAGAAGGCGCTAACCTGCGCGGCGCTAACTGGTCGAAGGCGATTATGTGCAACACGATTTTGCCCAACGGCGAAACCAA
>JAAHIA010000369.1 GCA_010671975.1 Leptolyngbya sp. SIO4C1
AGATGCCTAAAGCCTAGGCTTTAGGCATCTAGCGCATACCTCCCACTGGAGGCGACCGTTCAATGAGGAGTCACATTTGAACATTGCTCAATCGACCACCTGGAGCCAGCGATTTGAGACGGCGCTGCATCCGCTAATCGCTGAATTTAATGCCAGCATCGGATTTGATATCGAACTGTTGGAATACGACCTGACCGGGTCGCAGGCGCATGCTGCCATGCTCGCTCACGTGGGCATTCTCACCGAGCCAGAGCGCGACCAGATTCAGCAGGGGCTAGAGACGATCCGGCAGGAATATCGTCAGGGTCAGTTCAATCCGGGCATTGCCGAAGAAGATGTGCACTTTGCAGTTGAGCATCGGCTGATTGAGCTGATTGGCGACATTGGCAAGAAGCTGCATACTGCCCGCTCTCGTAACGATCAAGTCGGCACCGACATTCGCCTCTACCTGCGCGATCAGATTCAGCAGATTCGGCAGCAGCTGCGGCAGCTGCAGCGGGTATTGCTAACGCTGGCCGACCAGCACATAGAGACGTTAATTCCAGGCTATACGCACCTGCAGCGGGCGCAGCCGCTCAGCCTGGCTCACCATTTGCTGGCCTATTTTGAAATGGCGCAGCGCGACTGGTGCCGACTGGGAGACGTACTGGGGCGGGTCAATATCTCACCCCTGGGCTGCGGCGCGCTGGCCGGCACGACCTTTCCCATCGATCGGCAGTACACAGCCCAACAGCTCGGGTTCGAGCAAATCTATGCCAACAGCCTAGACGGGGTCAGCGATCGCGACTTTGCAATCGAGTTTGCCGGGGCGGCCAGCTTAATCATGGTGCATCTCTCGCGACTCTCGGAGGAAATTATTTTCTGGGCGTCTGAAGAATTTGGCTTTGTCACTCTAAAAGACAGCTGTGCGACTGGCTCTAGCATCATGCCGCAGAAAAAAAATCCCGACGTGCCAGAGCTGGTGCGCGGTAAAACGGGTCGGGTGTTTGGTCACCTGCAGGGTCTGCTAACGCTGATGAAGGGGCTGCCGCTGGCTTACAACAAAGACCTGCAAGAAGATAAAGAAGCCCTGTTTGACACTGTTAAGACGGTGCGCGGCTGCCTCTCAGCCATGACAATCTTGCTGGCAGAGGGGCTAGAATTTCGACCGCAGCGGCTCGCTGCGGCCGTTGCTGAAGACTTCTCAAACGCAACTGACGTAGCCGACTATCTAGCCGCGAAAGGCGTGCCGTTTCGAGAGGCCTACAATCTAGTCGGCAAGGTGGTCAAAACGTCGCTGGCAGCCAATAAGCTGCTCAAAGATCTGACGCTAGACGAGTGGCAGGCGCTGCACCCCGCCTTCGCAGCCGATATCTACGCTGCGATCGCGCCTAGGCAGGTGGTCGCTGCTCGCAACAGCGCCGGCGGCACCGGCTTTGATCAGGTCCGGCAGGCGCTGCAGCAGGCTCATCAAACCGTTGCGGCTGACTAGGGAGCCAGCCATGCCTGACCGACCGGCGCTCAGTGTCTGCATGATTGTTAAAAATGAGGCCGAGGCGCTGCCGCGCTGCCTCGGCAGCGTACAGGGCGTAGCTGCGCTAGAAACGGTGGTGGTTGACACTGGCTCCACCGACGGCACGCCGCAGATCGCCGCCACGCTAGGGGCCAAGATGATAGCGTTTGACTGGGCTGATGACTTTGCTGCTGCGCGAAATGCCTCTCTAGCAGCGGCTACGGGCGACTGGATTTTAGTCATAGACGCAGATGAGACGCTCACTGCTGCCGGACGCACCTATCTACAGCAGCTGCTCGCCGAGTGCAGCGCAGCGGGGTCAGCCGCCTCGCTGCTGCTGGTTACCTGGCTGCGGCAGGAGCTAAACGCTCGCCAGGCCCCCTACACGCAGGTAGCGCGCCTGTTTCGCAATCATCCGGCGATTCAGTTTGAGCAGCCCTATCACGAAACCGTCGATCGAAGCGTTGAGGCTGTGATTGCAGCCGAGCCGAGCTGGCAGATTGCGCAGACCGACATTGTTGCAATGACGCACACCGGCTACACCCCAGCCGCGATCGCGGCGCAACATAAGTTTGAACGGGCACAGCGCCTACTAGAGCAAGCGCTGGCTCAGTCGCCTCAGGCAGCCCTCTACAACAAGCTAGGCGCGCTCTACGGCGAGCAGGGCGACTGGGCCAAAAGTCTGTCGCTGCTAGAGCAGGGGCTTTCACAGCCTGAGTGCGATCCGATCACCTATGCCGAACTGTGCCACCATGCCGGCATGGCCTGCCGCCACCTCAACCAGCCGGCGCGGGCGCTCGCCTACTATCAGCGAGCGCTGGCTAGCTCCGTATTGCCTCAACTAAAGCTAGGCACCTATATCAACCTAGGCAGTCTACTCAAGCAGCAGGGACAGCTCGAAGCCGCCATCGACGCCTTTACCGCAGCCCTCTGCATCGACGATAGCCTGCCGGTTGTCCATTACAATTTGGGGGTAGCGCAGCGGGCGCGCGGACAGCTCGCAGCCGCGATCGCGGCCTATCAAAAAGCGATTGAACTCGATCCAAGCTACGCTGAAGCCTACCAAAACCTTGGCGTTAGCCAATTTAAGCTAGGACGGCTGCCACAGAGCGCTGTCGCCTTTCAAACCGCGATCGCGCTCTATCAGCAGCAGGGCAACCAGATCGCCGCGTCAAAGCTGCGGCAAGGGCTGCAGCAGCTAGGCGTGCAGTAACTTTCTGACTATTGCGGTGGCGCTAGCGATAGCGGGCATCGTCCCAGTCAAAATCACTCCGGCTCGCATTTTGTACGGGGCTTTGCACCGGTCGCCGCTTGGGCTGCCAGGAGCCATCCCCATAGGTGCCCGGACGGCGATGACTGTGAGCATTCATATCGGCCTCGGTCTCGGCGGCACCGCTCTGCTGCAGACGTCGCACCACCTCTTTCCAAGTGAGCTGAGGCTGGTGCAGGGCTTTGCGCAGCTGCGATAGCATCACGTCTGATTCTTTGCCTCCCATCGACACCGGCAGCGGCTGCGATGTCCGGATAGGATCTACGAGCACAGCCGCGATCGCTTGCCGAACCGCGTCTGCAACCTGCCGATACATCTGCCGAGAGGCCTTCTCATACTGAAATTTCCAGCCTTTTTCGCTTGACGCATATAGAGCCGGCAGCCGATTCAGCGCAAAGGTCTCAACTTCCGATCGCTTAATGTACTTCAGCACTCTGGGCTGCTGCTGCGATAGCTGTCGCTCCACCTCCTCAGAGACAAGCACTTCCATCACATTGGCATATGATTTTGCAGGCAGCTGCTTTACGACACCCATAGCGAATATCCCGAATTGACAACAAACGCGGCTTAATAACCCATAGTCACCCAGCGACTCTGTAACGGTTCTGTAATAGCTCTGGCTAATGGCTCGCTATTGTAACATCTTCGAGCTCCTGCTTTTGCGCTGCTTGAGCGGGCGCACGCTTGAGCAGATCCAGATAAATGGCTGACCTACCTTCAGTATAGACACGGACGCCTCAGTATAACCGTCGACCGATTCGGACATCTGCTGCGATCTGCAAAAATATCGCAAAATTCACACAGAATTAACAGAGCTACGCGAATCAATAAACTTCTGTGATCGACTGACCAAAACTGCGCTCCTTGCGGCGGCAGGCTGTCCGTATTGGCTAGTCAGATGAGACTAGCTGACCGCAGTGTTCTCCGTGTAAATACGGAGAATGTCCGTAACAATGAAACATGGCGAAAAAACATAGCGGCGGTCGGGACTGTCCCGACCGCCGCTTCAAGTTAGCCCGCTAAGCTAGCCGCTAGCTTGACCAAACCCACAGCCCGCTATCTCCGTTTGAGCTAGCTCATCGCTGCTAAAGCTGCCGGTAGGCGCTTAAAAGCCAGCCGCTCATTTTCAACATCGATGGCTATCGTGTCGCCGGCTGTGAAGTCACCGCGCAAAATAGACTTGGCAATCTGCGTTTCTAGCTCGCGTTGAATTGCACGCTTCAGCGGACGCGCGCCGTAGACAGGGTCGTAGCCAATATCGGCTAAAAAGTCTACTGCCTCGCTCGCAAGCCGCAGAGCCAGCTTGCGCTCTGCCAGTCGCTCCTCTAGCCGCTTTACCTGAATCTTGACAATCTGCTGCAGCTCTTCGCGCTGCAGCCCGTGGAAGATGATGGTCTCATCTACTCGATTAAGAAACTCAGGTCGGAAGTTGGCGCGCAGCGCTTCGAGTACGCGCGATCGCATCTCTTCATAGCGGCTATCGTCCCCGGCGATATCGAGAATGTACTGAGATCCAATGTTGCTGGTCATAATAATGATGGTGTTTTTGAAGTCAACCGTGTGCCCTTGGGCATCGGTGACGCGACCGTCATCGAGAATCTGCAGCATGACGTTAAACACGTCGGGATGCGCCTTCTCAATTTCATCAAACAGAATCACCGCATAGGGCCGTCGCCGAATGGCTTCAGTCAGCTGACCGCCTTCGTCATAGCCAACGTATCCCGGAGGCGCGCCGATCAGCCGCGAGACGGCATGCTTCTCCATATATTCCGACATGTCGATGCGCACAATCGCCTCTTCGGTGTCGAACAGGTAGGCGGCTAGCGCCTTAGCCAGCTCGGTCTTACCCACGCCGGTTGGCCCCAGGAAGATAAAGCTAGCCGTGGGCCGATTGGGATCGGCTAGGCCAGCGCGCGATCGCTGAATGGCATCCGAGACGGCGGTGACGGCCTCATTCTGACCAATCACGCGACGATGCAGCTCATCTTCGAGCGTCAGCAGCTTCTGCATTTCTGACTGCACCAGCTTGCTCACCGGAATGCCGGTCCATTTTGAGATGATTTCGGCGATGTCTTCTTCGGTGACCTCCTCGCGCAGCAGCGTCTTGCCGCTGGTCTGAGTTTCTTCGAGCTTGGCCTCAGCCATTTCGAGCTGGCGCTGCAGATCGGTGAGCTTGCCATACTTCAGCTCAGCCGCGCGGTTGAGATCATAGTCGCGCTCGGCC
>JAAHIA010000037.1 GCA_010671975.1 Leptolyngbya sp. SIO4C1
GACGCGGGCGAGCTACTGGCTGGGACCGATACTGATTGGGGTCTGTCACTTAGGGGCTGGGTTTGCAGTCTTTACGGGGCTGTCGCTGAGCGCGTGGATATGGATAGTTGTTTGGTATGAGATTAGAATGCTGGCGATTACTAGCGTTTACCACCGTCTGCTAGCTCATAAAGCCTACAGCAGCCCAGCCTGGTTCAAATGGGTGGGTAGCTTTGTGGCCGCCTCAGCCGGGCAGATGGGGCCAAGCTGGTGGAAGGGCCATCACGAGGTGCATCATCGCCTGGCTGATCAAGCTGATGAGCCGCATTCGTCTGTTAAGGGGTTTTGGTGGTCCCACTACAGATGGCTGCTCTCTCAGAACTTTATCCCGTCTCAGCTGCCCGCTGATGTTGAGCGAGATTGGGTGCTAAGAATCATAGATCGCCTCCACTTTTTACCACTGCTTGCCCTAGGGTTACTCTCTTATGGAATCGGTGGTCTAGACTATCTGATTGCTTTCTTTGTCAGCACCACTTTGCTCTTTCACGGCGTAGCCCTAGTCAATTCTGCCTGTCACACGTCAGGATCTAGCCCCTTTCAAACCGACGACAACAGTCGCAATAACCGGCTCGTTGCCATGCTGACTTTAGGCGAAGGCTGGCATAATTTTCACCATGCTTTTCCCTGGTCGGCTCGTCAGGGCATCACGGTTGTCGATGACAAGGTTCAGTACCTGCCCGATTTTACCTATTCGTTCATTCAAGGCTTGCAGCGGATAGGAATTGCTTCTAAAGTCAGGCTGCCGTCAAATTCAACAGTTTCAGCAGGAGCGAATCACGCTAGAAATCACTCATAAGGTAGCTATGAGCTAAACCCTAGATAGCCGCGCGGCGTGATCAGCCAGCCGGCATAGTTTAAGCTGCTGCGGTTGCCGATGATCACAGTGGTCAGCATATCGATTGGATGAGATAGCATCTCTTGTAGCGTGGTCAAAACAATCTCTTCCTCTTCTCGATAGAGCGATTTCGCCAGGGCCACCGGCGTCTGCGGCTGGCGATGCTGCAGAAAGACCTGCTGCGCAAAGGCAATCTGCGCTGTGCGTGTCTTAGACTTAGGGTTGTATAGCGCCACTACAAAATCTGCCTGCGCTGCAGCCGTCAGTCGCTGCTGAATGATCTCCCAAGGCGTAAGCAGGTCGCTGAGGCTAATGGCGCAGAAGTCATGCATCAGCGGTGCGCCCACGCGCGAGGCGGCAGACTGCAGGGCGCTAATGCCGGGAAAAATCTGCACTGTGGGCACTTTCCCATCCCAGCCCTGCGCTTTGAGCGTTTCTAACACCAGCCCGCCCATGCCGTAGATGCCGCAGTCGCCTGAAGAAATTACGGCAACCGTCAGGCCCCAGTTGGCTAGCGCTACGGCCCGCTCCGCTCGCTGCCGCTCTTGGGTAATCGGCAGCGCTTCGACAATCTGCCCCGGTCGCAGCAGCGATCGCGCTAGATCAACATAGAGGCGATAGCCAATCACCGCATCGGCTCGATTAATCGCAGCTTTTGCCGCAGGCGTGATTTGGTCAAGGCTGCCGGGTCCGGTGCCGACAAGCAGCAGCTCGCCCCTGCGTCCGGTGTAGTCTTGCTCGGCTTGAGCCACGGCTACGGTGACGGCGCCAGGGTAGTCAGGATGGCGGATGATTTGCTTCGGGATGCGTAAGGAATCCCTCAAATATACGAGATCAGCTTCAAAGTCCCCCAGGATTGGGGGATTTAGGGGGCCGCTGGCGGCAGCGATCGCGGCGGCTTCGGCAACGCTGGGCGTACCCACTGCTTGCTCGACCACCTCAGACGGGTTAGGTACCGATAGGGTCTTCAGCTGCTCTGGCGTAAAGCAGCGCAGCGGCCAGCCTCGCGCCTGACAGAGGTCAACCAGGCCGGCCTCATCGGCTTTGAGGTCGAGCGTGGCAATGCCGGAGATCGCGCCCATGGCTAAATGCTGTCGCTGCAAGACCTGCTCAATTGCTAGCTCAATCAGCTGGCGGGCCGAACCGCGCTCGCAGCCAATCCCCACCCAGAGCAGGCGCGGATGCCACTGCACCTTGGGCAGGTCGCTAGCCTCAGAAAACTGTCGCTGTATGGGGCTAATCCAAACGCGGGCCTGCGGCTTGGGGACGGTATCGCGATCTTCAAACTCTGGAAAGCCAAACTGAAAGGGATGCGAGGCCGGCAGATGGTCTTGCCACAGTTCGCTGCCCGCGTCTTGAATGACCTGCACCGGCCCAGAAGCTGCGATCGCGGCGCTCACCCCTGTCCAATCGCCTGTCCCTTTCACCCAGCCAAAGGGCTGCCCCAGCAGATCAATGCCAGGTAGCGCCAGCCGACTTGCAGCTCCCGTAATCACCGGCTGCGCATTAAGACAGTGGCTCACCTGTTGCGCCAGCCGATCGGCACCCCCCTGATGCCCGCCGCAGAGGCTAATGGCGTATTCTCCGGTCTCATCAACCACCACCACGGCCGGGTCCGTCGCCTTGTCTTGCAGCAGCGGCGCAATCAGCCGCACGACCGCGCCAGTCGCTAAGCAAAAGATAAACCCGTCGTAGCGCTGCCAGTTCTCGGTTAAAAAATCACGCAGGCTGTCGTAGCTGCGATAGGAGAGCGTCAAAGCCGCTGCGTCAGCGGCAAGACTTTCAGCAAGGCAAAGCTCAGCCCCCAGTGTTTGGCAAACCGGGGCTAGGCAGCGCAGCCCTATAGCAGTTGTGGTAATCGCGGCGAGAGGCATATTGGTCAGGCCCTCACCCTAAATTCCTAGACTACTTCAGACGACTGCCGCGCGGCGGGCTGCGGCTGCGGCTGGAACTGGAACATGGTGTAGACGACGTTGCGGCGAATGCCGGTCATCATGTCTAAGAACAGCTCGTAGCCTTCGCTCTTGTACTCAATCAGCGGATCCTTTTGACCGTAGCCGCGCAGACCCACCGTCTCTCGCAGCGCGTCCATCTGCTGCAGGTGCTCGCGCCAGAGCGTATCAATCTGCTGCAGGATAAAGAAGCGCTCGGCTTCGCGCATCAGCCCCGGCTTGATCTGGTCAACCTGGGCTTCTTTAATGTCGTAGGCAATGCGGACCTGCTCTTTTAAGAAAGTCTTGATTTCACCGACAGAGAGATCTTCAAGCTGGTCGGGCGTCAGGTCAGACAGCAGGTAGATAAATTCCTGCGTCTTTTTGACAATGCTGTCGAGATCCCACTCTTCGGGCGGCAGCTCTGGGTCAATGTAGGCATCGACAATATCTTCCATCGTCTGCTCGGCGTAGCCCATCACCAGCTCTTTGAGCTCTTGCCCTTCGAGCACGCGCCGGCGCTCGGCATAGATGGCGCGCCGCTGATTGTTCATCACTTCGTCATATTCAAAGACCTGCTTCCGAATGTCGTAGTAGTAGGTCTCAACTTTCTTCTGTGCGCCTTCCAGCGAGCGGGTGAGCATCCCAGACTCGATTGGCATATCTTCTTCGACGCGGAAGGCGTTCATCAGCGCGGCCACGCGATCGCCCCCGAAGATGCGCAGCAGGTTGTCCTGCAGGCTCAGGAAGAAGCGGGTTGACCCGGGGTCACCCTGACGGCCAGCTCGACCGCGCAGCTGGTTATCGACCCGACGCGACTCGTGGCGCTCGGTGCCAATCACATGCAGGCCGCCCAGCTCGACTACCTCGTTATGCTCGACTGAGGTGTAGTGCTCGTACTCCTGATAGACGCGGCTATAGACATCGCGCAGCTTTTGCAGCACCGGGTCGTCAGTCGGGGCTTTCTCTGCCGCGATCGCAATCTTATCTTCGGCCTCTAGCTCTGGCAGGCTCTGCTCGCCGTAGGTCTTGACGGCAAAGTCAACCGCTGATTTCAGCGCTGCTTTGGTCTCAGCCGCTAGCTCTGCCGGGAAAATCTGAGGCGACACTTTCCAGGTTTTGACTTTTTTGCCCGGCTGAAAGCCCTGCGCCTGCCGTCGATCTTTAGCAGCAGCCACCTGCGCCACGCCAAAGCCGTCTTCTTCATCGGGACGGGCCAAACGCGGCATAAAATATTCACGCACCTTGAGGCGAGCCATATACTCGGCATTACCGCCCAAGATAATGTCGGTCCCGCGACCGGCCATATTCGTCGCAATCGTCACCGCACCGCGTCGGCCGGCCTGAGCGACAATCTCTGACTCACGCTCCACGTTTTCCGGCTTAGCGTTCAGCAAGTTGTGCTCGACGCCGAGCTTGTTTAGCAGCGCCGAGAGCAGCTCTGATTTCTCAACGCTGGTGGTGCCAACCAGCACCGGACGACCGGCCTCATGCATCTCGGCGCATTCCTGTGCGATCGCATTCCACTTAGCTGATTCGGTCTTATAGACCACATCGGCAATGTCTTTCCGTGCAATTGGCCGGTTGGTGGGCACAATCGTCACTTCTAGGTTGTAGATCTTCTCAAATTCAGCCTCTTCGGTCTTGGCCGTGCCGGTCATGCCCGACAGCTTTGGATAGAGCAGGAAAAAGTTCTGATAAGTAATTGACGCTAGCGTTTGCGTTTCCGGCTGAATATCAACATGCTCTTTGGCCTCAATCGCCTGGTGCAGACCGTCGCTCCAGCGGCGACCCGGCATCACTCGCCCGGTAAACTCGTCCACAATCACCACTTCGTCATTGCGCACGATGTAGTTCACATCTTTGACAAACAGCTCTTTAGCTTTGACCGCGTTAAAGATGTAGTGCGCCCAAGGATCTTTCGGATCAAACAGGTCGGTCACATCCAGCAGGTTCTCTGCCTTCTCAAAGCCTTCGTCAGTCAGCAGCACGTTGCGTGCCTTTTCATCTACCTCGTAGTCGGCTTCGCTTTCAAGCGATCGCGCCACCTCAGCGGCTTTTTCATATTTTTCGCTGGGTCGCTCTACCTGACCTGAAATAATCAGCGGCGTACGGGCCTCATCAATCAAAATCGAGTCAACTTCGTCAATGATGCAGAAGTTGAACGGCCGCTGCACCACGTCGCCAATGGCTGTCGCCATGTTGTCGCGCAGGTAGTCGAAGCCAAATTCGCTGTTAGTACCGTAGGTAATGTCGCAGGCATAGTTCTTCTTGCGCTCAGTCGGCGACATCCCCTGCTGAATCAGCCCGACGCTGAGGCCCAAAAACCGATGCACCTGCCCCATCCACTCAGCGTCACGACGCGCTAGGTAGTCGTTCACCGTGACGATGTGCACGCCCTTGCCCGACAGCGCATTCAGGTAAGAGGGCAACGTCGCGACCAGCGTCTTACCCTCCCCCGTCTTCATTTCGGCAATTTGCCCGTCGTGCAGCACCATGCCGCCAATCAGCTGCACATCGTAGTGGCGCAGCCCCAATACCCGTCTTGACGCCTCTCGCACTACCGCAAACGCCTCTGGCAGCAAATCATCTAGCGTTTCGCCCTGCTCCAGCCGCTGTCTAAATTCGGCCGTTTTGCCAGCCAGTGCCTCGTCAGAAAGCGCCTGCATATCCTCTTCAAACAGGCTAACTTCTTTGACATCAGGCTGATATCGTCTGAGCTTGCGCGTATTTGGATCGCCAAAAAGTTGCTTTAGCATGTCGGGATAGTCATATTGCAGTATTGCGGAGGAACGGGCCTCATTCCTTATCCTATATAAGTTGCGTCAACCTAGGCGGCATTTCGTTGGACGGTTTACCTCACCTGCTGGCTTAGCTTTTCAATGGTATCACCGAATGAATTTTGGATTTTGGATTTGAGATTTGGAGTGCTGTTCCCAAAACTTCAACTCTTCTAAAGTCTCAAATCCCCATCAGTCTTGCCATTCTCGAAAGTTAAATGCCTCGGCCTGAGCATGGCAGCTGGCACAGGTGCGTAGGGTGGGTGGACGGGAAAATTCGACGGCTGGGTGTAGGGCTTGGAAGTAGGCAGAATCGCGGACGTGGAAGGGCAGCAGGGCGCTGGTTGAATGAGGTCTAGAGTAGGTGTGGAGATAGTTGGCAATTAGCTGACTATCGAATCGAGGCAGCAGGTCAATGACGGTACTGTAGTGATCGGTCTCGTTCAGTAAAATCTGCCAGGTTTCGCGCGGCAGTACCTCAGGAGGGACACCGATATGACAGCTGGTGCAGCGCTCTAAGTACAGGGCCTGACCAACCTGATAGGCGGGGGCTACTGGGTCAACAGTGCCAATGTCGCTAGCCGCTAGGGCCTGCGATAGCCCCACGCCGATTAAAGCCAGGCTGACGGCAGCCGCAAACGCAGCTAGCAGCTGACCGATGCGCCGCAGCAAGGTGCGATTGAATGGGGAAGGCGTTGTCATGAAACGTTGGTTTTTACGCAAAAACACGGAGTTTGGGCTGCCGCTTTTAATTTTTACAGACTATGCTAGAAGACGATTTGCTTAGAGGCGGTTACAGTTTAACCCCCTTTTGCACGGCGTTCTCTCAATTAAGGAAAGCACATCAAGGAAAGCACATCGATGGATTTTCGGCATATCCAGTTTCGCTACAGTGAGACTTTTTCTGACACTGATCTGGCACAGCTACAAGCTCTATTTGATGACACTGCTTTTTGGGCTCAAGGCCGCCGATCTGAGGATTTGAGGACTGCGATCGCACACAGCTACCCTGTGGTGACTGCTTGGGATCATGACCGGCTGATTGGCTTTTCGCGTGCTACCTCAGACGGGGTTTACCGGGCCACTATCTGGGATGTGGTCATTCATCCTGACTATCAGGGGGCAGGGCTGGGTCGCAAGCTGGTGCAGACGGTGCTGAGCCACCCTCACATGAGCCGAGTTGAGCGGGTCTACCTGATGACGACCGATCAGCAGCGCTTCTATGAGCGCATCGGCTTTAAAGAAAATCAGACGACTACCCTGGTGCTGTTCAATCAGCCCTTTGAGCCGGCACCGGCGCTATCGCCAGAAGCAGCTGAAGCCTATTGATTTGACCACCCCCCTGGGCCCCCTCCTTAGCTACTCAGCCTGGTGCTTCTCCTCCGCCTCTACCTTGTCGCGCGATTCGCCCCAGTAGGCGCTGTAGGTCCACTCTTCGCGGGAGCCCTTATCTTCAACCGTCCAGCGGTAGATGGCAACTTTGGGGTTGATGCCTACCTCAATTAGCTTCGCTCCCATGTAGTATTCCGTCTGCTTTAGCGTCCGGTCTTTGAGAAACTCAGACTGGCTTTTAGGAATTGACTTGGTAATGTGCGCTTGCGTAGGTTTTGCCATCGGTTGAGCGGTTAAATGTAAGCCGGTTAAACTCATCTTGAAAGCCTTTATTATACGAGGTTTGTCGGCTAGCCCGATGAGCGAGCAGCTGATTAATTGACGATGCTGCTGCCGTCTAGCAGCTATCCAACGCGGGCTCAGGTATGCTATCGATATTTAGCGATTATTCTTGAGAAAGGAAACGCAATCGCAGCCAATCGCTTTGCGCAGCAACTGCAGTAACTAATGACCGATAGCCTCTTGACTTGTTTGTTTGCCCGTCAGCCGCACTGGCTGCGCTGGCTGCTGGTGGCATGGCTGCTGACGCTGGCACAGCCGGCCGGGCTAGCGCAGACGACGGTGCAGCCGGTCGATCAAGCGGAGCTAGAGCAGCTGCAGCGCGAGGCGGATGTGGCCCTGAGTCAGGCGACGCGGCTGTTTGTGGTGCTGCTGGGCACGCTCATTCTGCTGCTGGGGCTCGGCATTGGCATGCTGTGGTTTTTGCGCCGCTCGGTGGTGCGCGAGGTGGCAACCGTGGTGCGCGCTCAGCTAAATGAGATGACCGATCTTGAGGATAAAATTCGCAGCGCCACCCGCGAGCTGAATACGATTCTGACCGATGCTGAAGACCGTTCGGCCGAGCTAACGCACCGGGCCGATGGCTTTAAGCGCGAGGTGACTACCCAGCGCGACATTTTGAGCGATCTGGTGGCCGATCTCAATCAGTTTCGCACCAAGGTGATCAAAGATTGGGAAGCTGAGCTGGGCGGCGTTCGTAAGCAGATTGGTACGGCTGAGAGCAATTTCTTAAGCGATCTGAAAACGCTGAAGGAGGAAGCCAGACAGCAGCTGGCTGCAATCCAGGCAGAGACGCGCGGCGAGAACGAGCGGGTCGTGCAGGGCTTTTCTACGTCTGAAACTGAGTTTAGTCGCCATCTGGCGGCGCTCAAAGACAGCTCGCAAAAGCGACAGCAGGCGTTTTTTAGCGATCTAGAGCAGCGCGAGTCAATCTTTGCTGATGAGCTAGGCACGCTGCAGGCGGAGACGACGGCCCAGCGCGATCGCGTGCTAGAAAGCATGGGGCAGCTGCAGACCGACTTTGGTCCCGAGCTCGAAGACATTAAGGCAAAGGTGCGATCGCAGCTCGAGCAGCAGCGCGACGACATCTTAGAGAACCTAAAGCAGACCGAAACCGAGTTTACGCAGCAGCTGGCCGACATTCAGGCAAATACGCTGGGGCACAAGGATCTGGCGCTGCAGAATATTGAGCGCGCCATCAGCGACTTTCAGCAGCAGTTCAACCGGATGAAGCAGGATGTCGAAGGCCGCAAGTCTGACCTGATGCAAAGTCTGCGCCAGTCAACCGATGATTTCTTGACCCAGTTCGCGACCTTCAAAGCCGATGTGGAAGGCCGCAAAGGCATTCTAATAGGTGATATGGAGCGAGTTGCCAGCGACTTTAAATCGCGGCTAAACAGCCTGCAGGGCGATCTGGTTAGCGAGCAGGAGACTGCCCTGAGCGAGCTGCAGCAAACCGCTGCTGACTTTGCGGCTCAGCTGAATAGCCTAAATACGGATGTGACTGGCCGCCGCAGCGACCTGTTTGCCAACCTAGAATCGACCGCGCAGCGCTTTGGCGAGCAAATTGCGGCGATGCAGACCGACCTCAGCAGTCAGCGTCAGCAGTCGCTGCAAACCTTGCAGCAGTTAGAAACCGAGTTTACCGATCAGCTCAGCGAGGTGCGCAACGCCGTGTTTGGTCGGCGCGACGTGGTGATTGATAAGCTCGACAGCTTTGATGCCAAGCTGGGCGAGCAGATTGGTGAGCTGGCCGCCACCGCCGCACAGCGGCAGCAGATGGCCCAGCAGCGCCTAGCCCAGATGGAAGACACCTTTGCTAAAGCGCTCTCAGAGCTGCAAACCCGCTTTACTGGCGAGCAGTCGGCCACCGCGCAGGAGCTAGCGCAGCTGAAGCAAACCTTTGCCGAGCGGCTAGAGGGGCTGCAGGTCGAAGCACAAGGGCAGCTCAACAGCCTCCACAGCGAGGCGCAGACGCAAAAGTCGCAAATTATGCGTCAGCTGGGCGAGGTGGCCCCCGAGTATATTGCCGAGTCGTTTGTTGCTAACGCACAAGAGCAGCTACAGTCGCTCAGTCAGCGGGTGGCGCGGCTGCAAAGCAATCGACCAGAGCTGTTTCAGACGGTGGATGAGTTTGTCAGCGAGGCGCAGCAGGCGGCTGAGACCGGCCAGCTAGAGGAGGCCATCGCTAGCTACGACCGGGCGATCGCAATTCAGCCGAACAACCCTGAGCTGTGGCTGCGGCGCGGCAATGTCCTGGCCCAGCTAAAGCGCTCAACCGAAGCGCTCGAAGCGTTGAGCAAAGCCACTGACCTGCAGCCTGACAGCGTTACCGGCTGGTACCAAAAGGGGCTGGTGCTGCGCGAGCTGCGCCGCTATGAGGATGCCATTGCGGCCTTTGACCGGGTGATTGAGCTCAACCCCAGCGATGCTAAAGCCTGGCTGAATAAGGGCATTGCCCTGAGCCGGCTGCAAAAGCGCGAAGAGGCAATCGCCGCCTTCGACCAGGCGCTCGAAATCAACCCTGACTATCACGAAGCCTGGGTGAATCGCGGTGTGGCCTACGGCATTCTGCGCCAGCATGATGAAGCCTTTAAGTCATTTGACAAAGCGGTTGAGTTTCAGGCTAACGACGCGGTAGCCTGGCTCAATCGCGGCCTGGCTCTGATTGAGCTAGAGCGCTATGACGAAGCTGTCAGCTCGTTTGATAAAGCCACCCGGTTTAACCCAGAGCTGGTGAAAGCCTGGGACAATAAGGGCTTTGTGCTGGTGAAGCTCGGCCGCGATCGCGACGCGCTCAAGAGCTTTGACAAGGCGCTGGCCATCGATCCGAACTATGCCAAGACTTACTACAACCGGGCCATGTGCTACGCCCTGCAGCAGGAGACCGACCCGGCACTAGAAAATCTGCAGCAGGCAGTCAGCCTCGACCCGCGCTACAAAGAGGCGGCCCAGGCCGATGAGAGCTTTGAAGATCTCTGGGGGGATAACTGGTTTAAGGAGCTAGTTGGCTAGCAGCCGCTAGAAATGCTGAAAGTCAGCCTTTTCCTGCAGCGGCTGGTGCTGCCCCTGCGCGTCAACCAGCCAGACGCCCTCAGCCGCAGTCGTCTGGCCAATTACGGCGCTCTGCCCACCCAGCTGGTTCACCAAATCGGCCGCTGGCGCTGCCGGCAGACAGAGCACCAGCTCGAAGTCTTCGCCACCGTAGAGCGTCCAGGTTTCTGCCTGAGACGGCCCGACGGTTTCTACTAGCCCGGGCGGTATCGGCAGGCGCGATCGCATCAGCTCAACCCCTACGCAGCTGGCCTGCGCCAGCTGCGTCACGGCGTTGGCCAGGCCGTCGCTGCTGTCCATGCCGGCGATAGGTGTCTCTAAGGACGGCAGCCGCGCGATCGCGTCTAGGCGCGGCTGCGGATACTGGTGCGCCGCAATCCAGGCTTGCCGATAGGCTTCATCTGCCTCAAGCTCGTCTAGCAGCAGCGCCAGCCCGGCCCGAGCCGCCCCGTGAACGCCGGTGGTGACGACGGCCCAGCCCGGCTGCGCCGTATGCCGATAGATCGCCGCCGCCGGTGTCACCACACCCAGGGCCGTAATCGCTAGGCTGCACACCGGCGACTGAGCCAGGTCACCGCCCAAAATCTCGCCCCCATAGCGCGTCAGGCAGTCGGCCATGCCCTGATAAACGGCCTCCAGCCAGGCCCAGCGCGTCGTCGCCGGCAGCGCCGCTGCTACTGTGATGCCCAGCGGCTGTGCCCCCATTGCCGCTAGGTCAGAGAGATTGGCCGCCGCTGCCCGCCAGCCAACCGCATGCGGCGGCGCGGTGCGATCGCTAAAGTGTACGCCGTCAACCAGCACGTCTGTCGTCACCACCAGCGCTTGGTCAGCCGGCAGCTGTTGCAAAATGGCATCATCACCAATCGCACCGGTGCAGAAAGGCCGCAGCCGCGCCAGCACCCCTAGCTCACCCAGCTCGGCCAGCGTCAGCTCCGCAGTCACCGCTAGGCTGCCGGCTCAACGAGATTCTCTAGCCCATCGACGACGCGCACCGACTCTACATAGTCGCCTTGGCCGAGCTTGCCCAGCACGTCTTTACCATCAACGACATAGCCAAACACCGAGTAGCGACCGTCTAGCAGGTTGAGCCCGGCCGGCGTCAGCTCAGGCTCAAACAGAAAGAAGAAAAACTGTGAAGAGCCACCGTTCGGATCGCTTTCTGGGCGCGCCATCGCCACGGTGCCATAGGCCGAAAACGGCAGCACCGGATCGTCCATATAGCGGCCCAGCGCTTCTAGCGTTTCGCCATAGATTGGCTTTTCATCCCCTTTGACTAAAACTTCCAGCGGTACGGCGCGGTACTGCTGCGTCTGCGGGTCGACAAAGCCAACTTCTGAGCCTTCTGGGTCGCCGGTTTGCAGCACGTAGAAATCTTCTGCGCGAATGAAAGGCAGCCCATCATAAAAGCCGCGCTTGACGAGATCGACAAAGTTGCCACCCGTGACCGGCGCGCTGTAGCCATCTACCACAACCGTCACCGGCCCTTTATTGGTCACCACTTCAACCGTGGCACGGCCTTTGAGCTGCGGCAGGTCGCTGTAGGTCTCTGGCACTTCATAGGGAAAGCCTTCAACCATCAGCTCCTCAATCGCCGTCACCCGGTCTAGCAGCTCTGCTCGCTGCGTCCAGACGGCTTCTTTATCCTGCTCCTCAGCAGCTGTCATCAGCGGCTCAAGCCCGGCAGCTAGCTCATTCAGGAAGGTCTGCGCCTGCGCCTGACGATCGTCTGGAACGGCCGATAAAATTTTGTCGCTCTTGCGCTCAAGCGTTCGCTTCACTCGCTTAGTATCGCGCTTAATGGAGCCCCAGCGTTTGCTGCGCAACCATTCTGAGAGGCCTTCTAAATCACCCTGTACGTCTCTAATTTCTTTTGAATCGATGGGTAGGGCATAGCGTAGCAGCGCCTGGCCGTCGGTAATCGCATTGCCCGGTGGCAGATAGGCAACCAGCGGTGCAGCATAGGCCGGCTGTGCGCCTAGCAGGCCAGGCCGAGCGCCCAGGCATAGGCTCAGCCCCACCCCTAGCAAACCAATCAGCAAAACTTTAAAACTGCTTTTAAGAAATGCCATAGCGGATAGTTGAAAAAACCTTAGTAGATCTTGCCACAGTGTGGTTCGTCTCCAGAGGCTATAGGCAAATTCCCCCCGAGCGGTACAATAATGGCCGACTGCCCTAAACCAAAGTTAGCCAGCACCATGATTTCTAGTAATGACTTTCGGACCGGCACCAGCATCGAGCTTGATGGATCGGTTTGGCGCGTGGTTGAATTTTTGCATGTGAAACCCGGCAAGGGCGCTGCTTTTGTGCGCACTAAGCTGAAGAATGCTCAAACCGGCAGCGTGGTTGAGCGCACCTTTCGCGCTGGCGAAACTGTGCCGCAGGCCAATCTAGAAAAAAGCGTTATGCAGCATACCTATCGTGAGGGCGATCAGTATGTGTTCATGGATATGGAAACCTACGAAGAGACGCGCCTCAATCCTGACCAGATTGGCGATCGCGTGAAGTATCTCAAAGAAGAAATGGAAGTGACCGTGCTGCGCTGGAACGGTCAGGTGCTGGAGGTCGATTTACCAAACTCAGTGGTTCTAGAAGTGACAGAGACCGACCCTGGGATTAAAGGAGACACCGCTACCGGTGGCACTAAGCCAGCCATCGTAGAAACGGGGGCTCAGGTGATGGTGCCGCTGTTTATCTCTATAGGTGAGAAAATCAAAATTGATACCCGCAACGACAGCTACTTGGGGCGCGAGTAGACACCTTTATTCATGGAGTTTTAGATAGGTGGATTTAGATTTTAGCGAACTCCGAGAGCTGGTCGCAGCGCTCAATCAAACCGATATTGCCGAGCTAACCCTGAAAAACGCTAAGTTCGAGCTAACGCTGCGCAAGGCAGCCGCGCTGGGTCGCGCTCCCACTGAGGAAGCTGTCAGCGTGTCTGCACCAGCGCCGGCTGCACCCAAACCGGCGGCGCCGCCTGAGACCGCACCGGCCCCGTCGGTGGCTACGGTCGATCCGAACCTGCTCGAAATCACCTCGCCGATGGTGGGAACGTTTTATCGGTCGCCGGCCCCAGACGAATCACCGTTTGTCGAGGTGGGCGATCGCATTCAGACCGGCCAGACCGTGTGCATCATCGAGGCGATGAAGCTAATGAATGAGCTAGAAACCGAAGTCAGCGGTGAAGTGGTAGAAATCTTGGTAGAAAATGCTGAATCGGTTGAATTTGGGCAGCTGCTAATGCGAGTCAAGCCGAACTAGGGCGCTATCAAGTTGGACTGAGCCACGTCGACGGCTGAGGGCAGAAAGACAGCTAGTGCGGCAACGGCGCCCGGCTCAGGCACCTGTTCAACGGGCGGCGAGGACGACACGATTGTTTCTATCGGCGATACCTGACCGCCTAGTTTGCTGCTGCCTTCGCGATTATCGCCGACGCTCATGACCCGAGCTCCCCAGTTCATGCCTTGCAGATCGGCCTCGGCCATGGCATTTAAAATTGCTAAGCAGGGGCCGCAAGCCTGGCCAAGCTGGCTGACGGGTCGGCTGGCCCGTCTAGCTCAAGCAGGTCTCGAAATTTGCTATGGTATACACTTACCAGCAATAGGCAGCATAGGGCTGTATCTGTTGATGACTGTGACATAGCGCCTATATCGCGGTTTTTTGATTACGGTAGGCATAGCGACGGTAGGAGGTGATACAGCATCGACCAGTGCCAATCTAATCGAAGATTAGCCAGCGCTGAGCCTGCGCTAGCTAGGTCAGCTTTTAACTGGACGGCATTATTCATCACGCTAAGGAGAGAAGCATGCAAGACAATGCTCGGCAGCTACGGCATCATGCAGACAAGATCGCGCATTCCGCTTCAAGCCCCAGCCGCCTCTATCGGCGCCTAGAAGAAGCTCTCCATACAGGAACTGAAGTTTGGTTTAGAATGCCCGGAACGCGGCTGGTCGGGATCCCAATTCATTTAGATACCGACTATGTAGAAGTTGTAGATGTCGATATTTCCGAAGGATTCGAAGATGATGAGCTGCCTGAAGAGCCCTATCAGCGAACGGTATGGCTGATTCGGCTAGCAGAAATTAGCGCCATTTCTTACGCCACCGATCGCTGGTCGAAAGAGCGATTTGAGCGACTGCTAGATCAGTCTAACGGCTGTGAGCGGCGCGAGGAAGCGTCAGAATGAAGCAGGCGGCAGCCCGCTCTGTGTCGCTCAGGGTCGATCAAGAGGAAGTGGCTGACTGAGAGGGTTTAGAGCCGGCGGTAGCGAGGTTGAGACTGCGGAAGTAGCTGCCGCCGACGATGGCGATAAAGGCGGCGTAGGCAACCAGCTGCAACAGATAGATGCGATCGCGGTAGCCAAGCAGCACTTTGAGCAAGACGCCAGGAAACTGCTTGTCGGGTAAGACGCTGTGCGCGTCCCACACCTGCGGACCCAAGGTGCAGGACTGGCTGCTCCAGCAGAGATCGAGCTGGCCGAGCTGGCTGATGGCGGCAAAAGCGGCATCGAGATTCTTGCACGCTGAGATGACGAGCCCACCCACAATCAGCAGCAGCAGCACCCCCATAACCTGAAAGAAGCGCCGCAGGTCAATTCGCACGCCCCATTTGAATAGGGCAACGCCAATGCCCACCGCGCCGAGCAGTCCAGCGGCTGCGCCTGAGAGCGCGATCGCGCTTTGCTGCAGCGTGGTAAACAGAAACAGAACGGTCTCAAAGCCCTCGCGCAGCACCGCAATACAGATTAGGCTAAAGACGCTCCAGCCGGCGCTGCCGTCCGCTATTGCTGACTTGACTGCGCCTTCAATTTCACCTTTGAGCGATCGCGCCTGCTGCGTCATCCAAATCAGCATCCAGCTAAGCATGATGATGGCAATGCTGCAAAATAGGGTCTCTAGCAGCGGTTTGATGATGCCTTCGAGCTGAGGCAGCCCTGACTGCACCTGCTGCAGGCCAACGCCCAAAAATAGGCCAATTAGGACGCTGCCTAAGATACCAGCGCCTACGCCGCCATAGACCCAGCGATTGAGCTGGGTCTGATTTGCCTTACTCAAGCAGGCTAAGACAATACCGACGACTAACGCAGCTTCTACGCCCTCTCTCAGGGTAATCACGAAGGTAGGGATGGCGGGCGTCAAGTTCATATTGCAGGGACACGGGCGTCTTCCTCTGTATTATGCCGCGACGCCGCAGCCTGAGCTAGGCAACAATCAGGCGAGCCCAATCTCGCGCAGCCGCTGATCTAGGTACTGCTCGGCTGTCTGCGACGGGAACTGCGGCACGCCCCCCGTTCTGGTAAAGCAGGCGGGCAGCGGCGTTAGGTCAAACTGCGGACGCGGATGGACAAAAAACGGCATTGAGAAGCGCCGGCTGCGCACATTCTGCGGATTGACGACGCGGTGCGTTGTGCTTTTGAGCAGCCCGTTGCTCAGCACCTGCAGCATATCGCCAGTATCGACAATAATCTGACCCGGGTCGGTGGAGATGGGCAGCCAGGTGCCGTCTGACTGCAGCAACTCTAGGCCGGCGTCGGTTGCCTCACACAGCAGCGTAATGAGATTGATATCTTCGTGGGGGGCGGCTCTTAGGCTCTCAGGCGGTGCTGCTTCAGGAATGGGCGGGTAGTGGATGATGCGCAAAATGGAGCTGCCGGCGATCGCCTCTGTTTGAAAAAAGTCGGGCGGCAGCTCCAGAAACAGCGCACAGGCTTCAAGTAGCACCGTTGCACAGGCTTCTAGCTGCTGATATAGCTCAGTCATGACAGCGCGAAACTGCGGCACTTCTTTCGGCCATAGATTCTCTAGCACCGGCGGATAGCCGGGCGGCATCTGCTCTCGACCCATGTGCCAAAACTCTTTGAGGTCGGGCGCTGGGTGATCTTTGGCATGTTCTTTGCCAAACCGAATAAAGCCGCGCTGACCTTTGAGCTCGGCGACTTCATAGCGCTGCTTAGCTTGGTCGGGTAGGGCAAAGAAGGCCTCTGCTGCCCCGTAGGCGGTTTGAATCAGGCGAGCCTCCACGGCATGCTGCTCTAGCGCAAAAAAGCCAATGCTCTGCAGAGCCTCTCCAAGGTCGCGGACAAAGCGCGATCGCATTGTCTCGCTGCCCTGCGTAAACTGCTGAAGACTGAGAACAGGGATTGTCTGCGCTACCATTGGCCTGCTAAAACCTGTATTGTAGCGAGCCCTCAGAAAACAGCGCTGGCCGATCTGCTTTAGCCGCTGCTGCGGCGACAGGTGCTTTGCCTACAGATACTTTTCTAAAAGCAGCGATAGCTGCTCTTTAGTCGCATCGGGTGCTGCCGCTAAGGGCGTGATGATGGCATACTTTAGCGCATCGTGGGCCTCTGATGGCGGCGGATTTTCGCTCAGGCGACGCACCACTTCGCGGACCACGCGCTGAGCATTGACGGCATTTTTTTGTAAGTTGCCAATCACCATCTCAACCGTGACGCTATCGTGGTCGGGGTGCCAGCAGTCGTAGTCGGTCGCTAGCGCCAGTGTGGCATAGGCAATTTCGGCTTCGCGCGCCAGCTTGGCCTCGGGCAGATTGGTCATACCCACCACCGTTGCCCCCCAGCTGCGATAGAGGTGCGACTCGGCCTTGGTTGAAAAAGCCGGCCCCTCCATACAGACATAGGTGCCGCCCCGGTGCAGCGTTACCTCAGGCAGGTCTAAGCTGACGATCGCATCGGCCAGTACCGTCGCCAAAGCTTGACAAATCGGGTCGCCAAACGTGATGTGTGCCACCAGCCCGTTGCCAAAAAAGGTAGACACGCGATTCTTGGTGCGATCGATGAACTGATCGGGAATGACCATATCCACCGGCTTCACCGCTTCTTTGAGCGATCCCACGGCCGAGGCAGAAATCAAATATTTAACGCCCAGGCTTTTCATCGCATAGATATTGGCCCGAAACGGCAGCTCCGACGGCATCAGCGTATGGCCACGGCCGTGACGCGCCAAAAAAGCCACCGGCGTCCCATCTAGCTTGCCCACAATCAGCGCATCCGAAGGTTTGCCAAAAGGCGTCTCTACCTGCACTTCTTCAACCTCGGTGAGCGCCTCCATCTGGTAAAGACCGCTGCCGCCAATCACGCCGATATCTGCTGCTGTCATAGGTCCAATCTGCCTTTGAGAGAAAATTTCTACTCTGCAATAGTACGGTATTGGCCTGCAATCGGAATGACCGAGTCACATGCCGCACTCACATGCCGCACTCACATGCTTAAGTAAGATGTCAGCGCCACACCCAACCCTCTACTGTGTAAAATGATGCTTATCGGTCTGCTATGTCTACTGACCCCCTCGCCCAGATTGAAACTCAGCTGCGCGCCAAGGCGCTGAATGAACGCAAAGCCGCCCTCGATTCGCTCGCCGTTCAGCCCGCAGCCGTGGCCGTCCCGATTTTGCAGCGGCTGGCTGCAGAGAATGACTTTCTGCTGCGACGCCTGGCCGTCATGGGACTGGGCAATCACCCGTCAAACGAAGCTTTTACTACGCTCTCAACCATGCTGACAGCGGAGCAAGATAACAACGTGCTGGCAGAAGTGGCCAACTCGCTGTTTGAGTTTGGCGATCGCGCCGTGCCGCTGCTGGTCAATCTGTTCAACACGCGCCGAGACTGGCTGATTCGGCAGACGGTGCTAGCCCTGCTGATGGAAGCCGAGCAGCCGGAGACGCTGCTGCAGGTAGCAACCGCTGCGCTTAACGACGACGCCCAGACGGTACGCGAAACGGCGATTCTGGCGCTGCGGCAGGTGCTCAGCTCAGACTACCAGGCAGCAGCGCTAGCACTGCTAGGCGATTTGGCTAAAAGCGACTACTGGCGCGATCGCTGGCGGGCTGCGATCGCGCTGACCGGCTGCCAGGCCCCAGCGGCTCGACAGCTGATCCAAACGCTGCAGCAAGATGAGCACTATCGCGTCTCAGCTGCTGCCCTAGATGCCGCGATGGGATAGGCGAGTGCATTTTGCCAACGCCTGAATCTATGCCTGACTCCAGATTGATATCTAGGCACTATTCAGACAGGCCAGCAGTTTGGTAATGATGAAAGCAATGCGATTGAACGGTGTCCCATGCTAGATATTCCCAACCCGCGTCAAATTTTAGAGACGCTGCTGCCTCACCTCAAAGTTGCTGCCGCCTATGCGCAGCAGATTCAGCACGGCATCGCCAACCATCCAGACAAATACGACTCTGATAACTTCTTTGCTAACGCGCTTACCGATGCTGACCTATCGATTCAAACTTTCGTTGAGGTGGCGCTGCTGGCCCACTTTCCGCAGATTCGCTTCCACGGTGAAGAATACGAGAAATCTTACAATACTAAATACTTCCGCGCGATTGATCTCGGTCCGCAGGGCGACTATCTAGTCACGCTTGATCCGATTGACGGTACACAGTTTTACATGGATGGTCATGCTAACTATCAAATTATTCTGACCATCTTAAATGCCGATCAGTTTGAAGCCGTACTGGCCATGAGCCCGGCGCAGCAAATCTACTACTACGCGCTGCGCGATCAGGGTACCTTCGTTGGCCGGCTGCGCGATCGCCTAGAAGACTGTCAGCGCCTAACTGTAGAGACGCCTAAAAACAACGTGCTGCTAGGCTGGGATATGGGCTATCTAGCTGAGCACCTGCCTGAGCCGTATCACGCCATCAGCGTGCAGACCGACTATTCTCAAACAGCACAAATCCCCAACGTCAATGGTCTGTTAACCGGTGACCTAGCTGGCGCGATTTTAGCCAGAGGCAAGTTTATTGACGGGGCAGCGCTGGCCTTTATGGCGCGCGAAATGGGCTACTGGGTCACCGCTCATGATGGCTCAGCTCTGCCGCCGCTCTATGCCTGCAGAGACTATGAATGGCCAGGGTTAGTCATTGGCGCATCGCCAACGGTGCACCAAGATTTAGTCGCAGCGATACGCAACGCCTGACGCTGCTGCAAGGCAGAGTATTGCAGCCATCTGTCGTATCTGTCGTAAGAGACGCTTTTAGCTGCTCTCTTCTAGCTCACCGAATTTGCCCAGTCCTTGGCCCAGTTCAGGTGCTTGTGCACCTCATCTAGCGTGGCTGCTTCAGAATAGAGTCGCAGGACAGCCTCAGTGCCGCTAAAGCGAATCAGCAGCCAGCTGCCGTCTTCGAGGCTAAACTTGTAGCCGTCGATGGAGAGTACGTCTGTCACGGCTTTGCCCGCCACCGTTTGCGGTGTTTGTTCTTTCAGCTGGGTCAGCAGCTGATCGCGCACGTCCAGACTGGCCAGCGGCAAGTCAATCCGATCGTACGCACCGCTAAAGCCGGTCTGAGTCCGCAGATACTGATTCAGCTCGCCCAGATCTTTGCCGCTCTGCACCACGGCTTCGAGCAGATACATGGCTGAGAGCAGCGCGTCGCGCTCCGGGATGTGGTGACCATAGCCAATGCCGCCCGATTCTTCACCCCCAATCAGTACGTCAGTTTCTAACATGCGATCGGCGATGTATTTGTAGCCAATCGGCGTTTCATGCACC
>JAAHIA010000370.1 GCA_010671975.1 Leptolyngbya sp. SIO4C1
CTGTGATTGCCAACTTAGTGAAATCGCTGCTGGCTTTGGACTATCCAACCGAGCGCTACGATTTTTGGATCATTAATGACAACAGCAGCGATCGCACTAAGTTGGCAATCACAGCTTCTTCATTTTTAGCGGCCACTAAGAGGGAGACAAACGGCCGGTCTGCGGCAGCTGAGCTCGCTTGAGCACGGCTTGTCGCTGTTCGGCTTGAAGACAGCGGTGCTGACAGCACAAACGCATCTGGGCGAGCCCGCATTACCCGCAGCATGTAGAGCGCCACAAAAGCGGTAAAGCCCAGCAGCAGCAGCTGTCCCCAGGTCATCAAATGCAGTAAGGCAGTACCGCCCCAAAGCGCTGATAGCGTCAGCGCCGCCTTAAACCGTCGTCCCTCGTAGCCAGGCCAAAAATCAGATTCAAACTCATCAGCAGAAATCGCTTCAGCAAATTCAGACATGGAATGCGCGCTTTTCAAATTTTGTAGCAGTTTTTAAGAGACTGACCTGGCAGCTTTCAGACTTTAGAACGTCTGTCCAACCGGACGTCTCAAGTCGCTATTGTATCGTTAAGTAAACCCGGCTCAGAATTGGCCCTACTCGCCAAGCACTGTCTTGCCGAGCCGGTCAATCCTCTCACTCGGCTGACAAAAGGGCTGGCTCAGATTAGTCTGAAATGATAGACCTTTGGAAAAACTGCCTAAACTAAGCTTCGGATACTGCTTTAAATATCAGCGACGACCGTACTGCCATGTCTATCGAAGGAATTCAGCCGGCAAGTAAGCAAGACATCAGCGTCTATATTCCCTACTATCAAGGCACCAAGCGCAATGCCCTGCCCTATGCAATTGGTCTTTACAAGCGCGGCAACCTAGAAGGCCAGCGAACGATTGAAGGCAGTGAGAACGTCTCTTTCCTAGCCACCTGGAACGTCTCAATGCTGCCGGCCGACCTGACGCGCTGCCGTCTGCAGTTTGACGGTGACGCCGAGCTGAGTTACGAAGTGACGATGGCAACGTTTGAATTTGTCGATTTTCTGTTTGACGTGGTCGCCGCCATTCGGCTGAAGCGCGATCCAGACTTTTCCAAAGCCTTCTATCGTCGTCTGCTGCGCATGGATGAGTAGCAGCCAAATCTTTTACACATCTGTAGCTCGATTGAAGGCAAAATTAGGCGTGGCAGAATAAGGCTATACGATTTAATTTCACCTGACTCAATCTGGCATGAAGGAGTGTGAGCGTGCCCCATTCAAAACATTTGCTCATCGGCTCAACAGAAGCCTACAGCGGCAAATCTGCAACCGTTCTAGGCTTAGGGCTACAGCTACGACAGCGCGGTATTGACATTGCCTATGGCAAGCCGATTGGTACCTGCTTTAGCGATCGCGCTTCGGAAAGCCTCGATGAAGATGTGCAATTCATCGCCCAAATGCTAGAGATTGCTGACAATCGGCTGCGGCCAACGCTGCTGTCGCTTGACGCTGATACTATCCAGAAGCAGTTTGAGGAAGAATGCGCACCGAGCTATCCGCAGCAAATTGCTGAGTATCTTGATGGCAAAGGCGAAGACCTGCTGCTGCTAGAGGGACCTGGCACGCTCGAAGAAGGCACGCTATTTGGCCTGTCGCTGCCCCAGCTAGCCGCTATGACCGAGGCTCAGGTGCTGCTTGTGGCTCGCTTTCACTCGGTGCTGATTGTCGACGGACTGCTCGCAGCCAAAGAAAAGCTGGGCAATCGTCTGATGGGCGTTCTAATTAACGATGTGCCAGAGGCTCAGCTTGCGGCCGTAGAAACAAAGGTTAAAGCCTGTCTAGAGCGGCATCAGATTCCGGTGCTCGGTATTTTGCCAAGAACGCCCATTATGCGCAGCGTCAGCGTGGGAGAGCTGGTCCATCAGCTCAATGCCGACATCCTTTGCTGCCCAGAGCGTACCGATCTGATGGTTGAGAAGCTTTCGATCGGGGCAATGAATGTCAATTCAGCACTCAAATATTTCCGCAAGGCAGACAACATGGCCGTGGTCACCGGCGGTGACCGCGCCGACATTCAGCTAGCGGCGCTGGAAACTTCCACGCAATGCTTGATTTTGACCGGTCATATTCCCCCCAAAAAGGAAATTATGGAGCGCGCCAAAGATTTGGAGGTGCCCATTTTGTCAGTCGATCTCGACACGCTGACCACAGTTGAAATCATTGAGCGCTCATTCGATCAAGTGCGTCTGCAAGAGCCAATCAAGGTGAAATGCTCGCACATGCTCATGGAAAAGCACTTTGACATTGAGCAGCTGATGGCAGTCTTGAACTTAAAGCCAGCTGTGACAGCCTAGTGCTGAAGCTTATGGGGCTAGATTTGCCAGGCTGTGGCGCCCGGTTCAGTACCAGAATGATTAACTCGCCTAGGCTGACAATACTTCAGCGGTAGGAAGTTGGGCGCTAGCCGGTAGGAATCTGGCGCTAGTCTGGTAGAATTAGCCCGTCCTTTGTAGCTTTTTGTACCGCCGTTGAGCCAGTCTATCGATACCCCTATTGACGCGCCTAAGGTAGATGATTTTTTGCAAGAGCTGGCTGCGATTCAGCAATCTGGCTCAAAGCGCATTGCGATTCTAGGATCGCGCCATGTGCCGATTACCCATCAGCGCCTGATTGAGATGATGAGCTATGCACTGGTGCTGGGGGGGAACCGCCTGCTGACCTCGGGGGCAACAGGCACCAACTCAGCCGCCATTCGCGGTGCAATGAAAGCCGACCCTAACCTGCTGACGGTGATCTTGCCGCAAAGCTTAGATCGACAGCCGCGCGAGTCGCGCGAGCAGCTAGAGCAGGTCATGCATCTGGTAGAAAATTCTGCGAACGATTCGCTCTCGCTCGCAGAAGCTAGCGCCATCTGCAATCAGGAAATTATTTCTCGCTGTCAGCAGCTAATCTGCTTTGCCTTTCACGATAGCCATACGCTGCTTACCACCTGTAAAGATGCTGAAGATCAGCGAAAGCTGGTAACGCTCTTCTACTTCGACTAGCTGATTTCACTCGCAATTTTTATCTGCAACTTTTCAATGGGCTCGCCAATTTTGCTCTACAGCGTTGCGATCGCAGCGTTTCTGATTTACGTTCCTTATGCCATAACTGCCTACGGCCGCTTTGTTGTGGCCAAATCTTTGAGCGACCCAATGGTGATGTTTGCCAAGCCGCGCACCTTCACCGATAAGCTACCAGGCTATGCGCAGCGCGCTAGCTGGGCCCATCAAAATGCGTTTGAATCTTTCGCACTCTATGCACCGGCCGCGCTGATGGCCTACGTGACCGGGCAAAGCTCAACCGTCGTCTTCTGGACAGCAACCGCCTATCTAACGGCGCGGCTGCTGTTTTCAGTATTCTATATTTTAGATATGCCGCCGCTGCGATCGCTGATGTTTGGGGTTGGCAGCCTCAGCATTGGCATTCTATTTTGGCTCAGCTGCCAGTCTGTTTGGCTGTCGAGCTAGCTGCCCCTCGCTGCAGTTAGCTGTGCCTTTAGCAGTGGTCTAGACGCTCACAGAGGAACACTCATGGCTTCTACCTACTCATTTGACATTGTCAGCGACTTCGACCGGCAAGAACTGGTCAATACGCTTGACCAGGTCCGGCGCGAGGTAATTAGCCGCTACGACCTCAAAGATACCAACACCAAAATTGATTTAGGCGATGACCAGATTACGGTCGAAACTGCTAGCGATATGACGCTACAGGCCGTTCGTACCGTGCTGCAAACCAAGGCCGCCAAGCGTAACCTATCGCTCAAAATCTTCGACTATGGCAAAGTGGAATCTGCCAGCGGCAACCGCGTTCGTCAAGACATTAAACTGCAAAAAGGCATCAGCCAAGAGATCGCGAAAAAGATCACCAAGCTCATTCGTGACAATCTAAAGAAGGTCCAAGGCTCGATTCAAGGTGACTCGGTACGGGTTTCGGCCAAGTCTAAGGACGACCTGCAGAGCGCGATTCAGCTAATCAAGCAGGAAGACTGGCCGGTAGCGCTGCAGTTTACCAACTATCGCTGAGCTATCGATAGGATAGAAGCGTATCGTTTCTATCCTATGACTGTGCTAGCAACTCGGCGAATCCCTTCTGCTAGCGTTTTTTCGTCATTTTCTGCGTAGCCAAAGATAAACTCACCCTGGTGGGTTGGCTGCTGATACTGCTGCCGGGCGCTAAACATCGCCACGCCAACGGATGCCGTACGAGCAATGACTGCCTCGTCATTGAGCGCAAATGGCAAACGGGCCATAATGTGTAATCCGGCGCTATCGCCCAAGATTTCAACGCCGCTGCCAAAATGGTGATGCAGGGCTTCAACCAGGGCCTGTCGTCGCCGATCGTAGATCTGGCGCATCCGTCGAATATGACGCTCTAAGTGACCGAGCTGAATAAATTCGCTCAGCGCCATCTGTGTGAGCGTCGGCGGCTGGCGATCGCTTAGCCACTTGGCACTGCTAAACGCTTCGACTAGCGTGGGTGGCAGCACCAAGTAGCCAATCCGCAGGCTAGGAAACATCACTTTTGAGAAAGTGCCGATATAGAGAACTGACTGCTGCATGTCTAACCCCTGCAGCGCCGGAATCGGTCGACCGCTGTAGCGATACTCGCTGTCGTAGTCGTCTTCAATAATTAACGTGCCAGCCGTCTGTGCCCACTGCAGCAGCGCCAGCCGCCGCGAAAGCGACAGCAGCGCCCCGGTGGGAAACTGATGTGACGGCGTGACATAGACTAGCCGGGGCAGCGGTTCCGCCCGCTTCAGCTGATTGACCATCAGGCCATCGCGATCGCACCCCACCGACACCACCTTTGCCCCGCTGGCCCTAAAAATGCTGCAAGCGCCTAGATAGCCAGGCTCTTCCATCGCGATCGCATCGCCGGCGCGCACCAGCAGCCGCACTGTTAAATCCAGCGCCTGCTGGGTGCCGTTGGTAATCAAAATCTGCTCGGGCTGACAGTGAATGGCGCGGGCGCGACCTAGGTAGG
>JAAHIA010000371.1 GCA_010671975.1 Leptolyngbya sp. SIO4C1
GTGCAGAAACCGGAGAGCTGGACCAGATGCTGATGAAGGTAGCAGACTTCTATGAAGACGAGGTCGAGCAGTCGGTGAAGGCGCTGACCAGCATCATGGAGCCGTTTATGATTATCATTTTGGGCGGCATGGTCGGCTCCATTCTGGTGTCGATGTATCTGCCGATCTTCTCCGTGATGGACTATCTAGGCTAGCGCTACTGCAGCACCTCTTTGAGCTTGTGCTGATTCCACAGCGTTTCATAGAGGCCCGGACGCGCCAGCAGTTCTTCGTGAGAGCCAGATTGGACAATCTGTCCGTCATTCATTACTAAAATGCGATCGGCGTTAGAAGCAGCAGACATTTGGTGAGTGACAAACACCACCGTCTTACGCTGAGTGCCGTGCGACAGGTTTTCTAAAATGCGAGTTGCCGTCTGATTATCGACGCTAGAGAGCGCGTCATCTAGAACCAGAATGGGCGCATCTACTAGAAGCGCTCGGGCAATGGCGGTGCGCTGTCGCTGACCGCCAGATAGGGTAATGCCGCGCTCTCCCACAATCGTGTCATATTGCTTGGGAAAATTGAGAATTTCTTCCCGCAGCTGCGATAGCTTGGCGGCGTCTTCTATTTCAGGCTGCTCGGCTAGCGGACTGCCGTAGCGGATATTGTTTTTGACCTGAGTGCTAAACAAAAAGCTGTCTTGCGGCACAAACGCGATCGCGCGTCTGAGGCTGGGCAGCGTTACCTGGGTGATGTCGTAGCGATCGATAAACAGCTGCCCAGCGGGAATATCGAGCAGTCGCGGCAGGGCTTTAGCCAGGGTCGACTTACCTGAGCCAATCGGACCGACCACCGCCACGGTTTCCCCGGGCTTAACTTGGAAGCTGATATCTTCAAGCGCCGGTTTAGAGCTGCCCGGGTAAGTATAGCTGAGATGGCGCGCGGTTAGCTGACCGACGATCTTCACCTGAGATAGATCGCTGGCCTCAGTGCGACTGTAGATTTTAGGGTGGGCGGCAAAGATTGTTTCGATGCGGTCAATGCTGACTTCGCCGCGCTGATAGGCCGTGATGGTAAAGCCGAGCAGCGCTGTGGGAAAGACCAGATTGCCGACATAGAGAATGAGCGAGACAAAATCGCCCTCAGATAGGGTGCCCGTTGCGATCGCCCGCGAGCCTACCGCTAAGATGATTGCCAAGCTGAGGCTCGCTAGCCCGCCCAGCAGCGGAAACAGCGTATTGCGCGTTTTAGCCAGAGCCAGGTTTGCTGTAAGTACGGCCTGATTTTGCTCAGAGAAGGCCTGCTGCTCATTCTCCTCCTGTGCATAGATTTTGACTAGAGAAATACCGCTCATATCTTCTTGAATCAGCGTACTCAGGTCGGAGAGCGACTGCTGCACCTCTAGCTGCTGTCGTCGCAGGCGTTCGCTGAACAGCCGCACCAACACTAGCATGATGGGATAGATAGCCAGCGCTATCACCGTAAGCCTGACGCTGATGCCGAGCATGGCAGGAATGGTCAGCGAATAGGCAAAGAGCGTATTGGCAATGCTCAAGACGGCAAAGCCCAGCAGCCGTCGGATATTGTCAACGTCACTGGTGGCTCGATTGATCAGGTCGCCAATGGTGTTTTCAGCAAAGTAGGCCGGCTCTAGCGTCAGCAGATGCTCAAAAATGCGCTGCTTTAGATCAAACTCAACCTTGCGCCCAACCCCGAAAATCAGCACGCGCGAAGTCATGCGAATCACCCACATGACAGAGGCCAGCACTAGAATGATGAGAACGTAGCGCAGGCTTTTATCGATGCTGAAAGAGACCTTCAGCTGGTCAACCGCGTTACCAATAATCAGCGGAATCCGCACGCTAACAATGTTGACCACCAGCAGCGCTAGGATGCCGAGAGCTGACTGGCGCCAATGAGGTTTAAGATAAGCCCCCAGCTGACGCAGCTTTGACTGAGCCATAATCAATCCTTTGAAAAGTAAAGCGGCGCTTTGCCGCTTCACCATCGTAAGAGATTTTGTTAAATTCCGTTGACGCTCAGCCGTCGATGCTAAGACGGCTAAATCTCTATATTGGAATCCCAGCCAAAGTTAAACCCAGGTAGCCATCCCCTTAAGAAGTAATAAATAGAGGCTAGAAACTCATTCCAGTAGCGAGAGGTCAGCGCGAGCGCATCCGCATCGGGCAAAATATCCGGCAGCTGCTCTAGCAGATCGTCGTCGCCGTCTGTGCCTGACGTATAAAAGTCGGTCGGTCGGGCAATCACTTCCATCCCTTCTTTCTCGAATGTTAGGGCCGTTCTGGCCATCGACAGCGCCGGTGCGACTAGCACCACGCGGGCTGCATCGCGCTCATTGCGCTCGTCTTCATCGGGCAAGACGCGCCGATCTTCTAGAAAATCTTCAACCTCATTGGCACTGTCGCGCACGTTTAGCCCGGTTGAAACCAGCTCAATATCTTCTCCTCTGACGCCGTTGCGCGTCAGCGTTGAGCGCAAAAACTGCCGCTTTTCGGCCTCTAGCGATTCGCCATTGTCAGGGCCAGCCGTCACAATCACAAAAGGCCGTGAGCCAGACTGCTCATATAGGTTTGCCGCATAGATCAAGCGCGGCACTAAAGCAGAGTTGTAGGCGGTTTCGTCCTGATTGCGAAAGAGCGCATTGGCACTGGCGGCATCGTTGCTATCGCCAATCACGACGATTGCCCGAGCTTGGCCTAGTCCGGCAGCTTCTGGAATATCGACCGGACATACGCCCTCACAGAGGCTGCGCCGGGTTTCATAAGCGTCAGCAACGGCCTGCTCTGACTGCGCCACCAGCGCTCGCGCCACCACTGGCATGCTGGTAAACAGCAAGATGGTCAGAGCCAGCGCGACCTGACGCCCTTTGGCATTCTTCCACCCGTCGCTCAGAGCAAAGCCCAGCAGCAAAAGTGAGCCGCTAAGCGGTCGCAGTGGTAGAGAGAGCAGCTGCCAAATCAGGCCAATCGTATCGTCATTAGGCTCAATGAAAGAAGCTGCCAGCAAGATTAAAATGACGACGCCCCCAAACCATCTGAGATACTTGGGAGGGACAATTTTAATCAGCAGGTACCAAACGAGCAGCCCAATGGCAGCCCATAGCAGTACGCGGGTTAGCAGCTCTAACATAGGCGTGATGGCATAGGCTTAACAGCCTAATACTTGCGATCGCAATCCCAGATGAAACGCCCCTGGGATGCATTTGTTCAAAAGTTAAGCATATTCGGGCAGTTTCGGCTACCAAATTATCGATAAAAATTTTGACGGCAATAAAAATGGGAGCTAAACGAGTTAGCTCCCTTGGCTTGACTGTCCTCAAAATACCGGAAAACGGCTCGAATACTACACCAGCTTCAAATTTGGATACTCTGCCACTAGCTCATCCGAGGTCAGCGTCTCACCCGCAGCCTGCGGCGTCCAAAGAATTTCGATTGCCAGCAGCCGATCGCTAGAAACAGCGCCTAGCTGACTCAGCGTTTTACGCACGTCCTGCTCGGTTTGCACCTTCGGTAGCGACAGCTGACCCTGAGTGGCTACCAGAACGGTTGCGACAATGTACTCGCCTAGGGCCTCGGCCGTGGCTAGGCTGCTCTCAGAGGCCGGTGCTTTGGCCTGCTGTAGCCGATTGTTGACGTTGGAAAGCGTTTCGCCCGTCAGCTTGCTGCGCTCGGTCAGCGCTAAGCGGTTGAATGTCTGCTCAGCCGAGAGCAGGCGAGTGGTGTCGATATTGGCATCGGCATAGGCCCAGTATTCCGGATGGCGCAGCAGCGACAGCGTCGTTTCTTGCAGCACCTGAGCTAGCCCTTCTGAGGAGCTAGTATCAGCGGTCTCTGCCATACGGTTGAGATCGTCTTGCAGGTAGCGGGCCTTAGCCAGCAAGCCAATCTGCAGCTTGGCCACTGAAACGGTCGGATTTTCGCTGTAGCCGTACTCTTCGCTCTCGGTTGCACTGCGGAAGCTGCGCACCAAGAAGCTGGCGATCGCAAAAAAGATCAGCAGGCTAAACAGACCGCCGCCGCCAAAGCCAAAGAAGGGAAAAATGAACGGAAAGCCAAACCCGCCGCCTGGATAGTAGCCGCCTCCGGCTGGACCTCGATAGGAGCGAGAGGGCGGCGAATAGGGTCGGCTCGGTGCGCGGAAGCTGCCTCCTCCAATTCGACCGCCAGCTCGGGCTGCAAGCGCGCCGTCTGCTTGACTAAAAATCAGAACGACTGCGAGCGCAAAGACCAGCAGCGGTTTTAGAAAAGGCTTTATCCAAGTTTTGAAGTTACTAACCATAGTGGATGGTGTTAATCGATTAATTAGGGCTCAAAGCTAAGCACTGCCAGTTGAGAACCGGCTGCTTGAGGCGCCTGACTTTACTCTCAATGTAACGCTTTTCTCTAGTGAGCAGGCAGCGCGGATGGAGGGTTTTCCGTACTTAGCCTAGCGGCTGCCGCCGCCGACAATCGTAACGATTTCTAAGCGATCGCCCGTCTTTAAGTGAGTCGACTGCCAAAACTGGCGGTGCAAAATTTCACCGTTATATTCGACCGCGACCAAGCGAGGATTCATACCAAGCTGCGTCAGCAGCTCGGGCAGCGTCGTCTGTAGCTGACAAGTTTGAGGGTCGCCGTTGACCTGCAGTCGTACCGTCGAGGCGGCAGGATTGGGGTTAGAAGCATTCATCGCATCGTTCATAGCGCAGAGAGATGGCGAGCAAACTGCTGAGCCGCCTGAGTTGGATCGCTGGCCTGCATGATAGCGCGAACAACGGCAATGCGGGCAGCTCCCGCCTCAGCAACGGCCGCAACGTTGTCAAGATCGATACCACCAATGGCAAACCAGGGAACCGTCGCCTGCAGTCCTGATGGGCGGTGTCGGCACGGTCCTGGGGCCGCTGGTCGGGACGGTCGCCATGTTCTATCTGATCGATATCGCCAGCGGTCTGACGTCGGCCTATCTGTTCTTCGTCGGTGCCGCGCTCGTAA
>JAAHIA010000372.1 GCA_010671975.1 Leptolyngbya sp. SIO4C1
CGTGGCAAGCACAGACTCAACCATTCTTCCGATCTAATCTGGCGCGGATGTCGTAAGAACAGCTCTAAGAGCGCATATTCTTTGGGGCGAAGCTGCAGTGTCTGACCGGCATAGGTGACTGCCTGATCAGCCGGATTGAGCATGAGCAGCCCCCAGGTGAGCACCGGCTGTGGCTGCTCAACACCCCGACGCAGCACGGCTCGCATGCGAGCCAAAAGCTCAGTAAAGTCTATGGGCTTAACCAGATAGTCATCCGCACCCGCATCGAGGGCCTGCACTTTGGCCGCCGCCGCCGCTTCGACCGTCATCAGCATGATGGGTACGCTTACTCCCGCCGCGCGCAGCTGCTGGCAGAGGCGAATGCCATTCATATCTGGCAGCCCTAGATCCAGCAAAATTAGATCGTGAGCCGACAGCTGTACCTGCAGCAGGGCCGCCTCAGCACTGCTGACGGCCTCAACCTGATAGCCTTGCTCGATAAAGAGCTGACGCAAAAGCGCTATCAGTCCGCTATCGTCCTCAATGACTAAAATTTTCATAAGCAGCGCAGCCCCAGTGACTAGAGGTGTGACTCAGAGAACGCTGAGTAGAGTATCACTCAGAACCTATCTCCAGTCTTAGCAGCAAACCGGAGCGCTGCCGCCACCTTGCGCCACAATTCTTTATCCAAAGAGTGGGATATTGTCTGCGGCGCTACTGCTGGTTGGCCCTGGTGTCTTTGACTGCCGCTAAAAACAGGCCGACCGTAACTGGGATGCTCAGAGCCAAAATCGCGCTGGTTACCCCAACGCCCAGATCTGGCTGTCCGGAGGATAGCTCAAACACCGAGCCGACTCCAGCGATCGCAGCAATACAGGTACCGGCTAAAAACACACCGCTCTTGGGCGTCATCATCGTTTCTATCCTCTCACCAGATAAATGTTTATTAAATCAAGCAGCCCGGCTTAGGCTACCTTTTGCACATCTTTGGCCGAAAACCCGTTCTTTTGCAACTCCTGGTTGAGCGCGATCGCATTCTCTACCCGGTCGACAAAGACCACACCGTTGAGATGGTCCATTTCATGCTGAATGACGCGCGCCACCAGATCGCTAGCGGCTAGCTTCTGCGGACGGCCACTAATGTCTTTAAAGGTCACTTCAATTGCCACCGGCCGCACCACGTCGAGGTAGACCCCAGGGATACTCAAGCAGCCTTCTTGCCCCGTACAGAGCTCTTTACTGGCGCGCGTAATTTTGGGGTTAAGCAGCACCAGCGGCTGGTTGGCAGCATCTTCAGGGTCTGTATCTACCACAATTACCTGCTTTTGCACAGCCACCTGCGGCGCCGCTAGGCCAATGCCGTCTTCGCTGTACATTGTCTGCAGCATGGCCCTCACCAGCTGACGAATCTCATCGTCTACTTTAGACACCCGCTTAGTCGGCTGCCGCAGCACCCGATCGCCTAAGTAGTGAAGCGATAGAGGCGGCTTTTTCAGCTTTTTCTTGTCAACCTCGATACTTACAGCCATGAATTCGCGTTTTCTTCAAAAAATTGTATTACTGTAAACTATCCTAGCAAGCTGGCTTCGAACTGCGTCGCTGTCTCCTCGCTGTTTGGTCATAGTCGCTGAGCCATAGCCGTTGAGTATCGACGCAGCCGCTCGTGATCTGGCCAGACCGTTCAGCGGCTGACGGTGCGAGCTAGCGGTGCGCGTGGTTGCAGACAGATTGGTCCGCAGCGACAAATCCAAAGCTATATTGATAGAACCTGTAGAGCCTGCGCAGCAGGTAGAGCACTGAACTTGAGGGAGTCCAGGCCGAGCACTGAGCCCATCATCATGTTTAAGTTTCTAACCAAGGTAGACTACCTGCTGCGAGAAACCCTGCTAGGGCTGCGACGCGGCGGCTGGATGAATTGGGCCGCTGTCAGTACCGTCACAGTCTTGCTATTTTTGTTTGGCATCAGCCTGCAGGCCACCTGGCAGCTCGAAGGTTTGCTCAACCAGTTTGGCAGCCAGCTAGAAATTTCAGTCTATCTCGATAGCGGCGTCTCAGCCGAGCAGCTAGCTCGTCAGGTTGAGCAGTTTCCAGAGGTCGCTCAGGTCACCGCAATTACCAAAGAAGAAGCTTGGCAGGCGCTGACCACCGACCTAGGAATTTCCGATATTGCCAGTGCTACCGAGCAGTTGAACGGCAATCCGCTGGTCGATGAGATGAAAGTCAAAGTGCGCACCTCAGAAGCGGTGCCAGCCGTAGCCCAGCGCCTGCAGCAGCTCTCCGAGGTGGATGAAGTGCTCTACGTAGCCGAAGCCGTACAGCGGCTAGCTGAGCTCAACCAGGGGCTACGCTGGCTCAGCCTAGGCGTCATCAGCATTCTGAGCCTCACAGCAACCGCCGTCATCACCACAACCATTCGGCTAATTGTCCTAGCTCGACGCCGCGAGATTGAGGTAATGCAGCTGGTGGGGGCTACCTCTATTTGGATTTATTTTCCCTTTATTTTGCAGGGCATCGCGTTTGGGGTTGCGGGCGCTGGCGTCGCCTGGGGATTACTGCTGGGCATTCACCAGTTTGTCAAGCAGCTCTCGGCGCAGCAGCCAGACTTCGTGCAGTTTCTAACGACTGGGCTGCAGCTCTCAGCTGAGCAAAAGCTGCTGCTGCCGGTCTCGCTGATAGCGCTAGGCAGCGCCATTGGCCTGGTTGGCAGCCTGCTGGCAGTGCGCAAGTTCGCCCGTCAGTAGCCGCAGCGGCAAAAAAAGCCCCCCCGGCATAGCCAAGGAGGGACTGGATTGTTTCGAGTGAAAGCTTCGGGTTCCAGAATCTTAGCGTCCAGCGGAAGATAGCCCCTACTTAGTAAGCCAGACCCATGCTGCGAGTCGTTTCACCGCCTAGATAGACGCGGATGCTCAGGTAGTCCGTGGGGCAAGCTGTTTCACAGCGCTTGCAGCCAACGCAGTCTTCCGTACGGGGGGAAGCGGCAATCTGACCTGCCTTGCAACCATCCCAAGGCACCATTTCTAACACGTCAGTAGGGCAAGCTCGAACGCACTGGGTGCATCCAATGCAGGTGTCGTAAATCTTGACCGAGTGAGACATCGGGTGAAGGCTCCAATTATTAAAGGATTCAGCTATATAGCAACCCGGCTTCAGCCTATATCTCAGGCCAGCTTGCTGACCCAACTGCTGAAACAGGATAGGGATTTAGAGGGTTCTCCAATCAAAAAACAGTCTATCAGCGACATTTTTTCGGAATCTCAATCTGCCTATAAAACTTTATGGAACGTAATATTGCTGCGCGCTCAGTCCAGCCGGAGCGAATGCCGGCCAGCCGTAGCGAAGGGCACGCTTTCCTATAAGATGAAGAAATGTCTAAATCAGCGGCGAAGAGTGGCAGCTATCGCTAAGCTGCTCCGGTCTATCGCCGAGGTTTAGGCTGTTTTTGGTGCCGGTAAGGAAAAACATAGATTATGAGCCAAGAAGACGTTTTTGAAAAAGTTAAGAAAATTGTCGCTGAGCAGCTCGGCGTTGATGAGGCCGAGGTCAAGCCAGAGGCGAGTTTTGCTAATGACTTAGGGGCTGACTCCCTCGATACGGTCGAGCTGGTAATGGCTCTAGAAGAGGAATTTGATATTGAGATTCCCGACGAAGCGGCTGAAGGAATTGGTACGGTTCAAGCAGCCGTTGACTTTATTAAGGAGAAAACGGCTGCTTAGAGGCCTTACGGGCTGCGATCGCAGCCCGGTTAAAGAGCTGTTTATGCCCAGGGAGCGGTCTCCCTTGTGTCTAAGATCATGACAAATTTAGAAAAAAAGCGCGTTGTTGTCACCGGCCTAGGGGCGATTACCCCCATCGGCAATACCCTAGAGACCTACTGGCAAGGGCTAACGACGGGTCAGAGCGGCATTGGCCCAATCACGCTGTTCGACGCATCTGACCACACCTGTCGGATTGCGGGCGAGGTCAAAGACTTTGATCCGCTGGCCTACCTCGATCGCAAGGAGGCCAAGCGCACCGATCGCTTTGCTCAGTTTGCGATCGCGGCGAGCAAGCAGGCTATCAGCGATGCCAAGCTGCAGATCACAGACCTCAACGCAGAGCAGGTCGGGGTCATGATTGGCACTGGGGTTGGCGGCCTCAAGGTGATGGAAGACCAGCAGGAGATCTATCTCAACAAGGGGCCGAGCCGCTGTAGCCCGTTTATGGTGCCGATGATGATTGCCAATATGGCCGCCGGGCTCACCGCTATTCACACGGGGGCGAAAGGGCCTAACTCCTGTGCGGTCACCGCCTGCGCGGCTGGCTCTAACGCCATCGGCGACGCCTTTCGGATTGTGCAGCAGGGCTATGCTCAGGCCATGATCTGCGGCGGCACAGAAGCCGCGATTACGCCCCTGTCGCTGGCCGGGTTTGCCTCAGCGCGAGCGCTCTCAACCCGCAATGATCACCCAGCTCGGGCCAGCCGCCCCTTTGATCGCGATCGCGACGGCTTTGTAATGGGCGAAGGCTGCGGCATTTTGATTATAGAATCGCTCGAACATGCGCTCAGCCGAGGGGCGCGCATCTACTCTGAAATTGTGGGCTACGGCATGACCTGCGATGCCTACCATATGACTGCACCCGTACCGGGGGGCGAAGGGGCAGCGCGCTCCATTCAGCTGGCGCTCAAAGATGCCGGCCTGACCCCCGATCGGGTGAGCTATATCAACGCTCACGGCACTAGCACCCCGGCCAACGATCCAACAGAGACAGCCGCGATCAAAACTGCGCTAGGTCAGTCGGCCTATCAGGTGGCAATCAGCTCCACCAAGTCGATGACCGGCCATCTGCTCGGCGGCTCTGGCGGCATTGAGGGCGTAGCTGCCGCGATGACAGTGGCCAACGATCAGATTCCGCCGACGATCAACCTCGAACACCCAGACGATGACTGCGATCTAGACTACGTTCCTCACCAGAGTCGGCAGCAGCCAGTGGAGGTAGCCCTGTC
>JAAHIA010000373.1 GCA_010671975.1 Leptolyngbya sp. SIO4C1
TGCGATCACTTGGTTGGCAAAACGGTGATGACCCGAGTCGAGGGCGAGAACTGTCGGTTGCGTCACTATCTGGCCCGACTGCATCGCAAAACCCTGTGCTACTCCAAGTCTGTCGAGATGCTAAAGACCTCTGTGCGTCTGCTCATCTACTATCTCAAACACGATCGCATTCCTCGTTTTGCCTAAATCATTTGATGCTGTGCAACGCCCAAATTTTGACGAGGCCAGATAGGGTTCTGAATTCGTCCAAACCTCGGTATCGCGAAAATATCGCGCAACTAAAGTGGGAGGATCTAAAAATAACCTACTTTCTAAATGCACCATCATCCCACCAGGCTTGAGCAGGCGATAGCTTTCAGTAAAGACTCGCTTTCTCGCCACCGCAGGAATCTCATGCAGCAAAATATGACTGACAACGAGGTCGAAAGAGCGATCGGCAAAGTCAGTCTGTTCCGCATTTTGCTGAGAGAAATATACTGTTTGATTGAGCAGCCTAGCGCGAGCGATCGCATATCGCAGCAGGGGCGCACTGAGGTCAATCCCCCAGACTTTAGCCTGTGGATAGACCGACGCATAGGGCAGCGTGCTGTGGCCAACCGCACACCCTAGATCCAAAATCGTACGCGGTTGAAAATTGGGATAGTGCTGATTTAAGACATGGTGAATCAAAGTTTGACCCAGCTCGTCGTTGAGAGGACCAAACCAGCCGCAGCCGTACAGAAAAACCCCGTGATCGTACAGAACACCTTTCTCAAAGGCATCCGCTTCGAGCGCTTGCAGATAGCCCCCTGGCATTCTATGGATGCAGGTCTTAAGCTGATGCGCAGGCATCTTTAAATCTGGGTTTAGCGCTAGCCCGCCTGTTCCCTGCTGGCTGCGCTGATAGATTGCCTCAAGCCGCTGTCGATCGGCGTCAATATCCTGCAGCACCTGAGTCCATAGCCAATCTTGAAGCCGGCCCCGGCGGTGGTGAATCTCTTGCACCTCAGCCAACGTATCTAAGGCGCGGCGAACTCTGCGGTACTGCCTGTTTGGATCTTCCTCTGGACTGGCGGCAGTCGCTTCTGCTATCTCACGCTGAAACAGCTGAAACATAGAGGCGCGGAAGCTTTTAATCGCTTGGGCAAGCTGCAGATCTGCTTCGGGCACACGGGCCTGGGGAATCAAATCATGCTGGCGCTGAGGATAAAGAAAAACCATACTGCTTCATATTGCTTATTGATAACCGGCCAATCAAATATATTGAGTGGACCGTCATATTAAATTGGCAGGTAAGGGCACTGGGGACAGAGAAATTGCTCGCTAATGATGGCTCTCTGCGTCTTTTTTAAGCCTATCTCAGGCGTATCAGGAACATCGCGATCGCTGCAGAACTTAAACTTTCCCAAAAGAAACTTAAAACGCTTGAAAGTCGGCCTATCTTAGACAGACCTAATTCATAGGATTCCTCTGTCTATGTCACTTTCTGATGCCAAAACGCTAGAGCGCCGTCCCGAAACGCGGGCAGATTTGCTCAGAAGCTACGCCGAGCAGGATGCGCGACTGGGTAGCCCAAACCCACGCTACAAGCAGTGCAAGCTGTACTGCGATCGCTACCTCGATATCCGCGTGCAGCTCGTGGGTACTGACGGCCTAACCGATACCGATTGGGATCTGACCATCTTCTAAGCTTGAAACGTGACGCCATGGCGGTCAAAAATATATTCGCTGTAGTCAGCCAGGTCGTCGATGCCAAGCAGGCTCAATAAAATTTCAGCAGCTAGCCAGACGACCGTTTTGGCAATGACTTTGCGGTATCGCGGGCATGACATGGCTAAACCTCTCAGATCAGCAGGTGTTCTATAGAGGTCTTATGATCTGAAGGGGGGAAGTTATGCAGTTGTATCCATTTGTAAAGAAAGAACGGGTAGCGTGGTAGATGAGTGAACGAGTAGCGGCTGATGGCGGTTGCTGAGCAAAGGGCGATTGAGGCCGCGATCGCATATATCCAAACTGGCGGCACAGCGCCTGGGCGCGATCGGGTGGCGGCGGCCCTACTTGCAGCTGAAAAGCAGGCAAAGCGCGATAAAGTGCGCTACCAGTATGAACAGCTGCTGGGTACCTGGCGGCTTGGCTTTATTACAGGCACGGTCAAAACACGTAAGCAAGCAGGCACTGCCCTAGGCGCGGGCCGCTTTATTCCAGGCTTAGTCAAAATCGAGCTGACGTATGAAAAGACAGAGTGCGATCGCGGCACCGTCAAAAACTCAGTGCAGCTCGGCGCGTTCCGACTACAGCTCACGGGTCCGACTCGGTTTTGGCCTAAAACGAACAGTCTGGCCTTTGACTTCACTCAGCTTGAGATTCGGCTGGGCGGCCTGAAGCTCTACGCTGGGGCGGTGCGCGGCGGCACAGAACGCGAGCAGACTTTCTACGATCAAACGCTGAAAGACCAGGCGTTTTTTAGCTACTTTTTAGCCAGCGAGACCTGTCTCGCGGCGCGAGGGCGCGGTGGCGGGCTGGCGCTGTGGGTGGCGGCCTAGCGCCGATTTTTTTCGCGCTCTGCCACCAGCTGCTTCACCTGCACGACGCTGTCTGGGTTTAGCGAAATCGAGTCAATCCCAGCTTCGACGAGAAAGGCAGCGAAGTCGGGATAGTCGCTGGGGGCCTGGCCGCAGATACCCACTTTTTTACCGGCGGCATGGGCTTTCTCAATCACCTGCGTAATGGCTAGCTTGACGGCTTCGTCCTGTTCGTCAAACAGTTCGGCCAGGTCGCCACCGGCATCTCGATCGACGCCGAGCACGAGCTGGGTTAGGTCGTTGCTGCCAATTGAGAAGCCGTCAAACCGCTCAGCAAACTTGTGCGCCAGCAGCACATTCGAGGGAATCTCACACATGACGTAGATTTGCAGTCCGTTCTCGCCGCGCTTCAGGCCGTTGTCTGCCAAAATCTTCAGCACTTTGTCGGCCTCGTCAACCTTGCGACAAAAAGGCACCATGATAATCACGTTCGTGAAGCCCAGCGTTTCTCTCACTTCTCGAATGGCACGACATTCGAGCGCAAAGCCGTCGCGGTAGCGGTTGTTGTAGTATCGTGCCGCCCCCCGAAAGCCTAGCATTGGGTTAGATTCGGGCGTTTCAAATTCCTGGCCGCCAATCAGGTCGGCATATTCGTTGGTCTTAAAGTCACTCAGGCGCACGATCACCGGGTGCGGATATTGCGAGGCCGCGATCTTGCCAATACCGCGCGACAGGTTGTCCACAAAGTAGTCGCGCTTGTCTTTGTAGTCTTTGGTCATGTCGCGAATGGTCCGCCAGGTGCTGCGATCGCTCAAATTGTCGTAGTTGACCAGCGCCATCGGGTGAATTTTGATCAGATTGTTGATGATAAATTCCATTCGCGCTAGACCAATCCCCTCAGCAGGTAGCTGCCACCAGTTAAAGGCGGCTGCGGGGCTGGCAATGTTCATCATGATTCGGGTGTGGGTCTCAGGGACGTTCTCTAGGTCAACGTCGGCCGTGTCGTAGCGCAGCTGCCCCGAATAAACATAGCCGGTGTCGCCTTCTGCGCAGGACAGGGTCACCGCCTGATCGTTGCTGAGTATCCGAGTGGCGTCGCCGGTGCCCACCACGGCGGGAATCCCCAGCTCACGACTGACAATCGCTGCGTGGCAGGTGCGGCCGCCGTAGTCGGTGACGATGCCCGCCACTCGCTTCATCACCGGCACCCAGTCCGGGTCAGTCATCTCTGTCACGAGGATGCTGCCGTCTTCTACCTGGTCAATATCTTTGGCTTCTAGCACGCGACAAACTTTACCCGCCGCGATCGCGCTGCCGATACTCAGCCCGGTGACGATGGGGTCGGCGGTTTCCTGCAGCTTATAGGTCTTGAGCTTGCCTTTGGCCATCTGAGACTGCACCGTCTCTGGACGCGCCTGAACGATGAACAGCTCACCCGTATCGCCATCTTTGGCCCATTCCATATCCATGGCGCAGCCATAGTGCGCTTCGATGGTGCAGGTCCATCGCGCCAGCTGTAAAATCTCATCGTCGTTGAGCACAAACGCCTGACGCTCTTTACCGCTGGTGTCGATATTTTTCACCGGCGATCGACCGCTGCCGCTGGCATAGATCATCTTTTTGGTCTTAGAGCCTTTGGTTTTCTCAATGATCGGTCGAAAACCGTCTTTCAGCAGCGGCTTAAACACGACAAACTGGTCGGGCGTGACGGAGCCCTGCACCACGTTTTCGCCCAGTCCCCAAGCGCCGGTGATCAGCGCCGCGTCTGGAAATCCTGACTCGGTATCGATTGAAAACATCACCCCAGCGCAGGCTTTGTCTGAGCGCACCATCTTCTGCACGCCCACCGACAGGGCCACTTCCATGTGCGCAAAGCCTTTTTCTTCTCGATAGCTAATGGCACGATCGGTAAAGAGCGAGGCGTAGCATTTGCGGCAGGCGTTCAGCAGCTCTCGCTCGCCGCTGATGTTTAGAAACGTCTCTTGCTGACCAGCAAAGCTAGCGTCGGGCAGGTCTTCGGCGGTGGCGCTGCTGCGAACCGCAACGTCGGCGGCTTCCACCTGATACTGCTGACTCAGCACCCGATAGGCCTCGCGAATATCGGCTTCTAAGTCATTTGGAAAAGACACCTCTAGAAAGAGGTTACGAATCGCTTTGCCGGTTTCCGCGAGAGACTGCTTCTGCTGCTCCAGCGCCTGCAGCTGAGCGCGAATTTTGGCTTCGAGCTGGTTCTCTTCTACAAACAGACGATAGGCCTCAGCGCTAATCGCAAATCCATCCGGCACTCGCACACCCTCAGCGCTGAGCGCGCTAATCAGTTCTCCCAACGAGGCATTCTTACCGCCTACTTTTTCAACATCTTGATTCTTGAGCGTATTGAACGGACAGATATAGGAAGCGGCGTTTTCCATCGTTATAAATGCGTTAAAAGGGCGTTAA
>JAAHIA010000374.1 GCA_010671975.1 Leptolyngbya sp. SIO4C1
TTATCCGGTGTTCTATCGTACGTACAGCCGACGATAGAACACCGGATAAGCCGCCGGTGCGGTCGCCGGAAACGGCGATCTGGCCCGCAACCGTTCCAATTCCTGAACCATAGATTAAGTCTCCCTTCGATGAGCTGGGCAGCGTTTGAGCATTGCAGCGTTTGAGCATTGAATTTTGAGCATTGAATATAGCTGGCGTAGCCTCAGATGTAGCGTCTACGTTCCTAACCAAACAGCGAAAACCCCTAAATGCAGATATTACAGCGCTGCATGACTGTTAACGGTAGCATCTTCGCCCTAACTTTTCTAGTGTCCTGTGTGAACAAGTTTACGCTAGATATGGAGACTGTCATCCAAAGACCCTCTAAACACTCTAGGGCTAGCGTCGGCCATGGCAGTTGATCTTCAAGCCTAGAAGAGGCGCTGTGAAGGAACTTTAATCAAGCTTCACAAAATGTCCTGACCGTTAGGTTCAAGAGATGAAGACCTAACTATCAACTTGAATAGGCTCTGCTGTCTGCAAAAAGTTGTCAAAGCTTGACTGTTCCGAAAATCGAACTGCCCGAAAATGATTGCCATCAGACTATAAATAACGGCATAAATTCTAGAAAAATAGCCTTCTGTTCTTAATCGCAGTCAGCCTTATGAAGGTTTATTATCTGTCCTTCGAAGGACTGACTTTCAGCTGAGTTTATCGTTAACATGAGTGCCTACTAGTAATCCGTTTGACTAGAGTTCAAAACCTTTAGTTAAGTAGCTACAAGAGAGCATTTCTGAATAGGCGGTAGCAGTCAATCGTGTTCTTGTCTGTGACCTACACAGCCCACACAATCTTGAGTCAGTAATCCTCATGACCCGTGCGAGTGCTCATTCGCCAGCATTATCTGCTGACGAACGGCAAGTCAAAAAAACCGCCATAACCGTAGCTATTTGTACCTACAACGGCGCAGAACGTCTGCCAGCAGTGCTGGACCGTCTTCAGCATCAAGACAGCGTAGGGCATTTACTTTGGGAAATTATCGTCGTTGACAATAACAGCACTGACGCAACAGCTGATGTCGTCCGCACCTACCAGCGCCACTGGACTCAGCAGCGCTGCCCCTTAAGATATTGCTTTGAAGCTCAGCAGGGTATTGCATTTGCCCGTCATGCTGCCGTTTTAGCAGCTCGAGCTTCGCTTGTAGGCTTTCTAGATGACGATAATTTACCAGCTGCAAACTGGGTCGCAGCGGCCTGTGCTTTTGGTGCTAGTCATCCTCGGGTAGGGGCCTATGGCAGCCGCGTGGATGGGCAGTTCGAAGCACCATTGCCAAGAAACTTTGAGCGCATCTTGCCTTTCTTTGCAATCACGCAGCGCGGATCGATTCCCCATCGCTACGAGCATCGCCAGCGGGTGCTGCCGCCTGCAGCTGGTTTAGTCGTTCGTCGTCAAACTTGGCTCGACCATGTACCCAAGCAGCTCATTCTGCTAGGCGCTGCCCGGCAGCAGCGTCTGGCGGGCGAAGATCTTGAGGCGATGTCCTACATTCAACAGGCAAAGTGGGAGATCTGGCACAATCCAGAAATGGTAATCCTGCATCAGATTCCTCGCTGGCGGTTGGATAGAGCCTATCTGATGGATTTCTTTAAGAGCATTGGCCTCAGCCGCCATGTGACGCGAATGCTGCGTCTAAAGCCCTGGCAGCGGCCCTTTTTGTTCGTTCTCTACTGGCTGAACGATGCTCGCAAAGCGCTGCGCCACTTGCTCATTTACCGCCAGAAACTCAAAACTGAAACGGTAGCTGCTTGCGAACTGCAGCTATACGTTAACAGCTTGGTGAGCCCCTTTTATATCTGGTGGCTGCTTTGGTCAAGGCGTCGCTAGCGGTTTCTTGATTCTGGCGCTGATGTTTTAGCCTCTGGTAATTTGGGCATACGTTAATTGAGCGTAGTCTTTTGTCAGTACTCTATGACTGCTGTGATTCAAAATCAAAGTGCTTATGCGGGGCAGTCAGTCTCAATTAGCCTCATTCTGCCAGTCCGCAATCGGCAGGATTTTACCGCTGCAATTTTGCAGCAGCTAGCTCAGCAAGGTGCTGAGCAGACAGATTCGCAAGTTGCAGCCATTCAAGTCGTCGTCGTCGACGATGGCTCTAGCGACGGCACTGCCGATCTGATTCGGCATCGCTTTCCCTGGGTTCATCTGCTGCAGGGCGACGGCAGTCTTTGGTGGACCGGCGCGATCGCGACCGGCATGAACTATGCTGTGCAGCAGCTCAGCGCTGACTATCTAGTGTGGCTCAACGACGATATTGCGATCGCGGATGACTTTATCCCTCAGCTGATTGCCCAGTGTCAGCGCACGTCGCCCGACCAAAAAGTGATTACCGGCGGCATTATTCGCGAAGTGACTCACCCCGATTGGATTGTCTTTGGCGGCGTCATCGCGAGTCAGCAAATTAACGACATTTGCCAGTTTGCCGATCGTTCCATCCTAAAAGTGGACACTCTCAATGGCAATATCGCCGTCATGCCCGCCCAGATTGTTAGTGATGTGGGTCTACCAGACACTGAGCGATTTCGTCACTACGGCGGCGACTATGAATACGTTTGCCGCGCTAAAGCGGCAGGCTATCAGGTTCAGCTTTCTCGCTTGTTACAAGCCACAACGGCCTACACGCCAGCCGATGTCAAACGCTACATGCCGCTTTGGATTCAGTGGTACGTCAGCTCGACGCTGGCTGACAAATGGTCTGTTTTGCAAAATTTGACCAGTCGCAAGTCGCCTCACAACGTTGAGCACATGGTAAATAGCATTTACCGATCGGTGCCTCACGTGCCCCGCTGGAAATATGTCGCATTTTACGTTCGCAAGCTGATCAAAATTTTAGGCAGCATGCTGGTGCCGACCGCTATTCGTCGCGATCGCATTGACGCCTACCTCAAGCATCACAGAGTGCCGGCCGATGTTGCTCAAGGACTCCTCAAGCAGCGTGAAAGTTTTACATCTTAGTACTTCAGACTACAGCGGTGGGGCGGCGCGCGGTGCCTACTGGATGCACAAGGCGCTGCAGCAGGCCAACGTCAATTCAATGATGCTGGTGGCTGAAAAATCCACAGCCGACCCATCAGTCATTGGCTCTCCGGGCATTACCGGCGCTCAAAAAATTGTCAACGGTATCCGTCAGACGGTGGAATATTGGCCGCTAAAGCGCTACAAACAAAAGCAGCCAGGCTTTTTTTCATCGGCTATATTTCCCAGCAAGCTGGTTAAGCAGGTACGCGATATTGACCCAGATATCATCAACCTGCACTGGGTCAGCATGGGGCTGCTGCGCCCTGAATATCTACGGCAGTTTGGCAAACCCATCGTCTGGACGCTGCGCGATATGTGGGGGTTTACCGGCGGCTGTCACTACGCTGGCGCATGTCGGCGCTATGAGCAGCAATGTGGATGCTGTCCGCTGCTAGGCTCAGCTCAGGAGAGCGATCTCTCTCGCCAAACTTGGCAGCGCAAGTATCGCGCTTGGGAGCAGCTACCGATGACGCTGGTGCCTATCAGCCACTGGCTAGCCGACTGCGCTCGTCAAAGTTCTCTATTCAAGTCTAAGCAAATTGAAGTCATACCCAATGCAGTTGATCCTGAGCAGTACTACCCAATCAATAAAAAAGTTGCTCGCGATCTGCTCAAACTGCCGCAGGATAAGAAGCTGATTTTATTCGGTGCCATCAGTCCTACCGCTGATAAACGCAAAGGGTTTACCTACCTCGCTGCAGCTTTAAGACAGCTATCCCAGTGCGATCGCTGGCAGACCCAGGCAGAAGCAGTCATTTTCGGCACTGATCGCCCCGCTCGACCACTGAATCTCGGTCTGAACACAGCCTTTCTCGGCCGTTTGCACGATGATACGATGCTAGCGCTTGCCTATTCTGCAGCTGATGTTATGGTCGTTCCTTCTATCCAAGAAGCCTTTGGCAAAACCTCGATTGAGGCTATGGCCTGCGGTACGCCTGTTGTTTCTTTTGACTCCACCGGCTTAAAGGACAGCGTAGTGCATCGTCAAAATGGCTACCGAGCCCAGTGTTTTTGCAGCGACGATTTAGCCGCCGGCATCATGTGGGTACTAGAGGATGATGCTAGGTGGGCAACGCTGTCTCGCTGTGCCCGCAGCACGGTGACCGCCCAATTTACCTTCAAACGCCAGGCACAGCGTTATCAGGCGGTCTATCTGCGCTTGTTAAATCAAGCGGCTGCCCACAGCGCTGATTAGACCGGGCGTAGCTTATTTTGAATGTACTTAGCGGTCAGTCTAGGAGCAGCCGTCGCGGCTTTGACCCCCATCCATAGATAGGTCCATAGGTCTTTTTCTGTCTGCCAAACAGTGTGGCCAATAGACATGGCCCAGTCGCTGCGAATCTGCGGTTCTAAATCTTTATAAGCTTGTCCCTGTTCGCTAGCAAAGAAAATGTCCAACGTCATAAAGACGTACTTGGCCCAGCTGTGATAATCAGCTGACATATTGCCATCGTGCAGGATGCGAGTCACGAGCGGGCGCGGCATATGGGCCATATTCCCAGCGCTCAGCAGCCGAATATAGAGCTCTCGATCGTGACAAATGTCTAACGTCTCGTTTAGATAGCCTACCGCTTCCATCGCCGCTCGGCGGGCTATGACAGTAGACATGGTGTAGATAAATATATTGGTCAAAGAGCGATGGACTAAATCTCTATACTGCGCTAACGTTTTATATTGGAAAACTACCGTTTTTCCATTTCTTAGAATTTCTTTGTGGTCACAAAAGATAAAGCTGCAGTCTGGTTGGGCTTCTAAGGCAGCTACTTGAAGCGTGAGATAGTCCTGCTCCCACTGATCGTCTGAGTCTAGGAAGGCAATAAATTCTCCTGCTGCAGCTTCTACGCCTGCATTTCGAGCACCGGCTGCACCGCGATTT
>JAAHIA010000375.1 GCA_010671975.1 Leptolyngbya sp. SIO4C1
TAAACTTGGGCAATCGGGTAATTTTAGTCTCCTCTGGAGCAGTAGGGGTGGGCTGCGCGCGCCTAGGGCTGACTGAGCGACCTAAAACCATTTCTATGAAGCAGGCGGTAGCAGCGGTGGGTCAGGGGCGACTGATGCGCGTCTATGACGATCTGTTCACCAGCCTCGATCAGCCCATTGCCCAAGTTTTGCTCACCCGCAGCGATCTCATGCAGCGATCTCGCTATGTCAACAGCTACCGAACCTTCAGACAGCTGCTGCAGCTGGGCGTGGTGCCGATTGTGAATGAAAACGACACCGTTGCGGTAGACGAGCTCAAGTTTGGTGATAACGATACGCTGTCTGCGCAGGTGGCTAGCCTCGTCGGGGCTGACTGGCTATTTCTGCTGACTGATGTCGATCGGCTCTACTCGGCCGACCCGCGCCACAATCCAGACGCGCAGCCAATCAAATGGGTGCAGCAGATTGACGATCTGCAAATAGACGTTGGCAAACCTGGCTCAGCCTGGGGCACCGGTGGCATGGTCACCAAGCTAGAAGCAGCGCGCATTGCCACTGCGGCTGGGGTGCGCATGGTGATCACCGACGGGCAGCAGCCAGAGAACATGCTGAAAATCTTGGCGGGCGAGCCGCTGGGCACTCAGTTTGCGCCGCAGGCTCAGGCCGCTAACGCGCGCAAGCGCTGGATTGCCCACAGTCTGCTGCCGGCTGGACGGCTCTATCTAGATCGCGGCGCGGTTAGCGCGATCGCGCAGGCCGGTAAGTCTTTGCTGCCGGCCGGGGTGACCGATATCGAAGGCGAGTTTCAGCGGCAGGATGCCGTCTTGCTCTGCGACCAGAGCGGCCAGGAGATAGCGCGCGGCATCGTCAACTACAGCCATCAGGAGCTGCGGCAGATTCAGGGACGACGCTCTCAAGAAATTGCCGACATTCTAGGCTATGCCGGTGCGGATACCGTGGTGCATCGAGACAACCTGGTGCTGACGGGCAGTTCGCGCTAGCGCGCGCTTAGTAGGCTTCCGGCTGCGTCAGCAGCACGTAGACCGTACGCAGCAAAATGCGAAGGTCGTACAGCCGCGTCCACCGCTCCTGATAGTGCAGATCAAGCTGGACGATCTCCTCAAAATCCTTGACGGCCGAGCGGCCGCTGATCTGCCACTGGCCGGTCAAACCCGGCTTGACGGCTAGGCGCTGCCAGTGATGGTCACTATAGCGCAAGACCTCATCGCCGGTGGGCGGCCGCGTGCCCACCAGGCTCATATCGCCGATCAGCACGTTCCAAAACTGCGGAAACTCATCCAGGCTAGTTTTGCGCAAAAATTTTCCGATGCGCGTAATGCGAGGATCGGCCTCATTTTTGAAAATCAGTCCCTGCGCCTGGTTTTGAACCGTTGCCTTCAGCGCATCGGCGTCTACTACCATCGAGCGAAACTTCCAGATGCGGAACGGCCTACCCTGCAGGCCGTAGCGTTCTTGCGAGTAGAAAATAGGCCCAGGGCTGTCTAAGCGGATAGCGATCGCCACTGGACCCAGCAGCAGCGTCAGCAGCCCCAGTCCAATCAGTGCCCCAAAAATATCTAATGAACGTTTGAATCGCGACTGCGTTGAGCGATGCGGTAGCTCAGTAGCTATCGGCTCAGGCATCAGGACAGCAGGGCCCCTGCTCTGTGTAGAAAACGGTGTAGAAAACGTCATGATATTTTGAGCAATTGCGAAAAATCTAGCTGAGATACTGTCCCACCGTTGAATATCCGTCTCTGAGAATTCACGGATATCCTGATTTCTCTGACTGTGAAGTTGAGATTTTTGTTCACCGGAGAGAGAATAACTTAGTAAGGTGAAGATATGCTTTCTTTACTCCAATCTCCAGCATCTACCTGCTCAATCCCCTAAGTTAGGAAACGCCTCATTCAGATGTCACAACTGGCAGAAGCGATCGCGCAAGAATGGCAGTTGCGCCTGCAGCAAGATATGCCTGACCAAGCCGCTGAAACCCGCGACGCGATTGTCAGCTGGCTGATAGGAGAAGCGCCTGAGCGGTTAGAACAGCTAGAAGGGCGCGACTTAGAGATTGCTAAGCAAGCGATTGCCTATCGCTATCGCATCTTTCGTCAGACCTACTGGGGGCTCTCACCCGATCGTGCCTATCAGCGACTGTTAAAGAAGCTCAGCGGCCTGTTTTTAATTCGTAGCAAGGTCAGAACCTGGATTTCGCTTAGCCGCGATCGCCGCCGCACCGTCAGGGACGTCCTGCAGGAAGTGATTCAAGAAATGCTGCAAAGCGATCGTCACCTGCAGCAGCAGATTGACTGGATTGGTCGCTGTACCCCGCGATCGCAGCTGCGCAACCTGCTCGTGCTCGCCAGCATTGAAGAATACTGCCTACGGCCCATTCGCAATCAGCCGCTGCTGGTCTATCGCTTTGTCAACTATCTGCGCCGCTCGCAGCGCGGCGGCATGACCCAGGTGCCTAGCAGCGAGCTGATCCACCTAATTTCAGAAGAAGTGGGCACCGATGAAGCAGACGGTACCCTCAGCCTGCTAGACTTTGAAGCCGTCAGCCAGTATCAGCTGCAGGCCAGCTATGAAGAACAGCAGGGCCTGCGCCAGCAGGTCAAGCAGACCTTTCAGAGCTATCTCAAAGAAACCTTGGACGACACCGCAGCTCAGTGGTTAGAGCTGCACCTGCAGGGCTACACCCAGGATGCGATCGCCAAGCAGCTCAACCTATCCGTCAAGCAGGTCTATCGACTGCGAGAAAAAATTAGCTACCACGCCATTCGCATTTTTACCCTAAAAGAACGTCCGGAACTGGTCTTCAGCTGGCTTAAAACCTCGCTGGTTGAGCACAATCTGGGGCTAACGACGGCTGAATGGCAGCGCTATTGGCAGCAGCTTTCTGAAGATCAGCAGCAGCTGCTATCAGCGTTCAAAGCAGGTGAATCGGTCGAGACCATTGCCCGAGTCCATAGCCTGAAGCCTAAGCAGGTCGTAGGAGAATGGTCAAAGCTCTATTTGCTGGCGCAGGAAGTTCGCAGCCGGCCTCAGGAAGAAGCCAGTTAGACCGGATAGATTTAATTTATACGGATGCCCAGACTCTGCTTTCGGAAATAGATTAAGAACACGATCGCATCTATCTGAAACCATGTCAGCGTCTTCCGAAGATCTCAATTTGCCTTTACGGGCTGCTAGCGGTGTCGATCCCTCACGCCAGGCCGATCTCAAGCAGATGTTTGTGCTCATCGAAGGCATCTTGCCGTTTGAGGCCTGTCTCTACTATCAGGTCATTCCCCTCTCGCTGGAAGGCAGCTGCTTGAACCTGGGTATGGTCAACCCAGACGACCAGGCTGCAGCTGACTATGTTCGCCGAATTGTGTCTTATATCAACTGCTCGATTGCGCCGCGTCCGATTCCGTCTGACTGGCATCGAGAAACCCTATCTAAGTTTTTAAGCCACGCGGCCAAGTCGCGCAAATCGACCCCCCAGCCTGGCAATCCGCACGAGTCGCCAACGCTAGTGGTGTCTCCTAACGATTTACGGCCATCTTCAGCCGCGCCTGCGGTGCCGCCAAGCGAACCAGCTGCTCCTAAAGTAGCGCTCGATCTACCGCTGCGCGCCCAGAAGCAGTCGTTCTCTAGCCTGCGATCGCTCTCGCCCAAGGCCCTGCTGCAGGAATTGCTCAGCCGCGTGGTCACCGAAGGAATTGGTCGCCTCTATTTTGAGCGCCAAGAAAGATCAGGCCGTATTCTCTGGAGCAAAGACGGCGTTTTGCAGTCTGTCTTAGAGCAGGTCGATCCGCTGCTGCTGCAGGGCACCATCAACGAGCTGAAGCTGATGATGCGGCTGTCGCTGATTCCCGTGCGCAAGACTAAGCAGGCCGAAATTGAGCGCATCCACAACCAGCAGCGAATTTTGCTGCGGCTGCGAGTGATGCCCGGCAGCCACGGGGAAGAGGCCACGCTACAGGTGCTGCGTGGGGCCGCGCTGCGCTTCTATCAGCAGCAGCAGATTGAAAAGCTGAGCCGCGATGCGCTGGATTTAGCCCATACGCTGCAGCAGCGGCTAAGCAAAATACGAGAGCAGGCGCGGCAGCACCTAGAAATTAACGCGACGTCGCTACAGGCGATGCCTGCGATTTCTGCCCTGCTGCAGCAGATGGAGCAGCAGCTGCAGGAGCTGATGCCTGCCGCTGAAGAGGCTGATATAGACGATGAGTTTGAAGATGACGGCTAGCGCTGACGCGACTCGCGCCAGGCCTGGATCATGCGCCCTAGGTTGAGCGAAAATTCTGAAACCCCGAGTAGGCTGCCATCCGTTTCTTCTTCCCAGGAAGAGGACAGGACGCCGTAGCTCAGACCGATGAACCCAACGCCAAAGCAGACCAGCGTAGACACCAGAACCAGCGCTTTCGGAAACTCTAAGATGTGGCGAGTCAGCAAAAAGTAGGCCCCCACAAACGTCGCCAGCCCAGTAGCGGTCGGAATGCCAGAAAACACCAGCATGCGCCGAATCATGCGCCGGCTCACCACCTCAGGAATCTGCTCGGCCTGCTGGCGAGAGCGCTTGGCAGATTTAGTCGCAGCTGTCTGCGCTGCGCTTGGCTGCGCCGGCTGAGCTTTTGCAGGGCGGGCTGGCCGATCTTTCTTAGCTTGGTTTGGCTTAGCTCGACCGGGTTCAAACGGCAGCGACTGGCGCTGAGAGTCAGAGTCCATAGCAGGTTAAATGACTACTGCAAAGTGGGAAGGTTTCCCAAAGGTTAACTAGCCGCGAATGCCCAAGCGGCCAATCAGAGTTTTGTAGCGCTCAGCATCTTGCTGCTTGATGTAGGCTAGCAGCCGCTTGCGACGGCCAATCATCTGCAGCAAACCGCGACGCGATGAAAAGTCTTTCTTATTGCTTCTCAAATGCTGGCTCAGCTAGA
>JAAHIA010000376.1 GCA_010671975.1 Leptolyngbya sp. SIO4C1
TTTGGCTCGCTGGCTACGTTTATTCCCCTCTATGCACGCGAGAATGGCCTAGCGGTAAACGTAGGGCTCATCTACACCGCTTCTGCGATCGCTAGCTTTGCCGTACGCCTGCCTGCAGGTAAAGCCTCCGATCGCTACGGACGCGGTCGCTTTATCAGCATTGGGCTGATGTTCTACACGGCAGCGATGCTGCTACTGTGGTTTGCTCAAAGCGTACCGACTGTCCTGCTAGCGGGCACGCTGCAGGGTGCCGGCGGCGGTACGCTGATTCCTATGATTGCGGCGCTGATGGCCGACCGCTCTCATCCTGGCGAGCGCGGGCTGATGTTTGGCCTGTGTCTGACCGGGTTTGATTTGGGGATTACGCTCTCTGGTCCAATTATGGGCGGTATTGCCGACCTGACCAGCTACCGCGACATTTTTGCGATCGCCAGCGTCATGACGCTGCTGGGGCTGATTATTTTTGCAACTGCTTCTAGCAAAGATCTAACACATTCGCTGCGATTTGCGCTGGGTAGCGGCCGAGATGTATATGCAGTACCGCATCGCGGCTCTAATCAAAGCGCCACTGGCAGATAATCTAACGGATAATCTATAAAAACGGGCCTGAAGGGATTCGAACCCCTGACACCCTGGTCCGTAGCCAGGTGCTCTGTCCACTGAGCTACAGGCCCTCAGCAGGACCATCATCGTAACATACTGGTTGGTCACAATCCAATATGATAATCAAACAATTTTTTGTCCTGCCTAGATAAACAGCGCCACTCGTGTCTCAGCCCTCTCAACCCTCGCTCACGCATCTAGATCCCACCGGCCAAGCCCAGATGGTGGATGTTTCTGCCAAATCAGCCACCGTTCGTCAGGCCACGGCTGAAGGCTTTGTGCGCATGCGCCCTGATACGCTCACCGCGATTCAAGCCGGCAACGCACCCAAAGGCGATGTGCTCGGCACCGCTCGCCTAGCTGGCATCATGGCTGCCAAGCAAACCGCTCATTTAATTCCGCTCTGCCATCCGCTGCCGCTCCAAAAAATCGAAGTCATGCTCGAGCTCGACGAAGATCGTCCCGGCTACCGCATCGAAGCCACCGTCAAAACCACCGCCGAAACCGGTGTCGAAATGGAAGCCCTGACTGCTGTCTCCATTGCTGCACTAACGCTCTACGACATGGCCAAAGGGCTAGAAAAATCCATGCAGATCGAAGATATTCGGCTTTTGAAGAAGACCGGCGGCAAGTCTGGAGAATATCAGGCCAGGCAAAATTTCCCCCTCCCTTCCCCTCCCCCTTTAGAATAAAATCCTGCCCTTTACTCAGCCCGTTTACCATGCCTCCCAAATGGCCTCGCAAACCCGACCGCGCCACTGATCCTGCCTATCGTCGCTTGGATGATCGAATGAATTTTGCCGTGCACGTAGCGGCTTTTGCGGCAGTGAATTCGGGTCTGTGGTTCGTGAATACAATCAAACCTGGAACGCTGCCCTGGCTGCGCTGGCTGTCGCTGGTATGGCTGAGCGGACTGGCGCTGCACGGCCTGTATGTGTTTGCGATCGCACGCTACCCTGGGCTTTCTAATGACTAGCCGCTGGTAAATGCGTCTTAAGAAAGTCGCTCTGCGTACCGGAATCTCGATACGCTAAGGTGACCAATGGTCTGAGCGCACCATTGCTTTACTGCATCACTTGGGAGGTCCCCGTGGCTTATACTGACTCAGCCGAGATTATTGAAGCCTTAGCAGCAGACATTGGCGATAACATCTACATGGATATTGCCAAATGGCACCTCTATCTGCGCGATGCCAAGCTGCATACCGCACTAGCAGAGCAGCTATATCCAATGCTGAGCGATGATATTTCTGAGGATGCAGTACAGCAGGTGCTGCGCAATATTTCGATCAAGCTAGGCGGTGGCCGCAAAACTGTGACGCTGGCAGATTTGCTGCCGGTTCAATGCCAGGTCAATCTAATGGATATCTTAGAAGACTATCAAAAGAAGCTTTGAGCCGCATCGACCAGCCAGATATATCCGTTTATACAGACAGTGAAGCCTTTCTTGAAAATTTTTGCTTCAATAAGGGCGGACCTTATTTGTACGGGTGCTGCCAATGAACTTGGATTTTCTATCCGATATTGAAGTCGATTTCGATTTTGATACCGAACTGTTAGAAAGCTCTGCCCAAGATCTGCTGAGCGACATTAGCCCTGACTTAGCAGAAACGGTAGATGATTTTGTAGATTCCCTAGATGACTGGCAAGCCACAGCAGCGCTTACAGACGGCACGATTAGCGGTACGCTTTCGACCGGCGGTGACGCACTCTCCTTTGATGTCGAGCTAATATCGCTGCTCGACGAACTCATTGAGCTGTCCAACTCTATTTCTGGAAATGCTACCCTTGAGGGCGGCCTGTTTGGCGGCAGTTTGACAATTGACGGTGAGACCCAAACTGGCTCGGTCAATGTCCTGCCTTTTCTAGAAAGCAACTTGAATAGCTTCGTCAACAGTCTTGATTTTACAGCTGAGTTTGAGAACGGACAGTTTGCTATCAATGCGCCAACCGGCCTTGGCGACTTTGTTGGCACGCTCAATTTTGCTGAGGGGGACCTCGCTCTCGACTTAACCACGACGCCGTTTGGCCCGCTGGCGCTCTCGTTTACCTTTCCAGAGAATGCTATTATTCCGTTCGATCTGGGAACAACCGGCGCCTCTGGGGCAGTCAACCTTAATACTGGGCAGGTCGAGATTCCCATTTTTCCTGGATTTTCAGCAGAGATACCGCTAAGCGCTATCTCTGGCAGCCTCGGCGTCGATGATGGGATTGGCGCACTCAGCCTTAATACCTCGTTTGGCTCAGTGGCAACCGAGTTTGAGATTGGTCCACTGGCGAGCGAGCTGGTGGAGTTTATTGAAGAAGATGTCACGGGCGAATTTGCGCTGGGCGATGGCGATGCTAGCGCCTTAGTGAGTACGCCATTTGGCACCTTTGAAGGCACGCTACCCGTTGTAGAGCTGGCTCAGCTTGCCATGACGCTGCTGGGTCAATCAACCGGCAGTCTGACCCTGGCAGACGGTGTGGCTAACGTTGCTTTCAGCGGTCCCGCGCAGTTTGACGGCAGCGGTTCAGTTGCTGATTTAGACAACCTGCTCAGCCAGCCGCTGGCTACGTTCTTCTAGCAGTAACGTTTCTTAGTCGTCCTCTCATACTGTTGAGCCGCTGTGAAAAAGCAGCGGCTTTTTTTATCAAGGTAGCTAATCATCGAACATGCAGCAGCATGCCGTACAGGCGCGAGCTTACACAGTATCGATCGATCTTAGCTAGAAGCATCGCCCTCTGTTTAGTCGCTTTGTTCGTAAATCCTGAACTAGGACAAGAAAATCTCAAAAATCTTGTCAAAACTGCCTTCTAGAGATTGCTTATAAAAGTTAATATAAGTTAAACTAATAAATAAGTTTCGCAGTGAGCAAATTATGACTGGATTTATTCGAGGACTCTTCGGGCGTAAAAACAATCAGCAGGGCGGCTCATTCTATTTGAGTGAGGATGATGCCAAGTCCCTAGGCGACATTGACTTCATGCGCTCTAGCAAGACCGTGAGGCGGACCTTCGCCAAGAAAAAGGGCGAAACTGAAGAGAAAGAGAGCGTTAAGAGCATTTCCTCTATGCAGAGCACCCGCGTAGATGAAAAAGGGCTACCCAAAGCAGCGCCCGAGCGCTCATCGAGCCAGACCTCTCCTAGCCCCCAACCCACCTCGTCCAGCCAAACGTCACGACGCAAGCCTAGCGGTGACGGTATGGACATGTTCCGCAACATGGCTAAGGACATTCGCAAGTAGTCATGAGCTAAGCCAGTTTGCTTGGGCATTGACAGGGGCATTGACAGGGGCTTGTCGGGCCCCTGTTTTTGTAGAATTTTACGCAGTCACCTTTACGCAGTCACCTTTACGCAGTCACCTTTACGCAGTCACCTTTACGCAGTCACTATGTCGCAGCAGCGCGCACCGCTCGTTGAGGCCTTACAGCGCTGTGCCGCTCGACCGAATGCGGCCTTCTACACACCCGGTCACAAGCGCGGTCAGGGTATTTCTGCCTTGCATCGAGCCGTTTTTGGCAGCGACATTTTCCGAGCCGATCTGCCAGAGCTGCCAGAGCTAGACACGTTATTTGCACCCGAGGCTGCCATTCAGCAGGCGCAGCAGCTGGCCGCTGAGGCTTTCGGGGCTGAGCACACGTATTTCCTGGCGAATGGCTCCAGCTGCGGTATTGAGGCAGCTATCTTAGCGGTGTGCAATCCCGGCGATAAGCTGATTTTGCCCCGCAACGTTCACCGCAGCGCGATCTCAGGGCTGATCCTCTCAGGTGCGGTCCCCATTTTTGTGATGCCAGACTACAGCGATCGGTGGCAGTCGCTCGGAGTCAGCGCTCACGCGATCGCTGCGGCGCTGCGGCAGCATCCCGATGCCAAAGCCGTTTTCGTGGTCTCGCCCACCTATCAGGGAATCTGCAGCGATATTGGCGCGATCGCGGCGCTGGCTCATCAGCATCGCCTGCCGCTTCTCGTGGATGAGGCCCACGGTCCGCATTTTGCGTTTCACCCCGAGCTGCCAATGCCAGCGCTGCAGGCGGGGGCCGATTTAGTCATTCAATCAACTCATAAAGTGCTGGCTGCCTTCACTCAGGCTGCAATGCTGCATCTGCAGGGAGAGCGAATTGATCAAGTCCGGCTTTGCCAGGCGCTACAGCTGACTCAGTCAACTAGCCCGAGCTATTTGCTGCTGGCCTCGCTCGATGCCGCCCGTCATCAGATGGCCACGGCGGGCCGAGCCCTGATGACCCAGACCCTCTCTTTGGCAAATCAAGCAAATCAGTCCATTCAGTCTCTAAAAAAGCTGCAACGACTGCGGCCAAGCGATCTCTC
>JAAHIA010000377.1 GCA_010671975.1 Leptolyngbya sp. SIO4C1
TCTCAAACTTTTGCACCGTCACATCATAGATATCGACATATGAAATGAAGGGCGGCTTGAAGTGAATCCCTTCGAGCAAAGGCATATCTTGAGCCTTACCCAAAATGCTCAGTACCCCGGCCTGACCCGGGTTAATAATCACTAAACTGCTGGTCAAAACCAAGCCCACCACAATCGCCACAATTGCGATCGCGGCTGGCTGCCAGCCTCCTTTTTGCATAGTCAAAGTGGACGCCTCCGAGTGTGTCGTTCTAAATTTATGGTTCTAAGCGTATCCTAGCGCTCTGGCGTGCCGAGCAGTCGACCGTCGCCTGCTATCACCTCACCCATTGGGTAAGCAGCGATTCCCTGTGCTTGAAAATGGGCCAGCGCGGCCTCAGCGGCGGCCGGTGCGACGAGCACCACAAAGCCAATGCCCATGTTAAACGTATTGAACATTTCCGGCAGCGCGACTGCCCCGGCTTGCTGCAGCCATTGAAAGATAGGCGGCACCGGCCAGCGGTTGACATCTATATATATAGATTGCTCAGCCCCCAGACAGCGCGGCAAATTTTCCGGCAGGCCGCCGCCGGTAATGTGTGCCATCGCGCGAATGGCCAGCCCTTGGCGCAGTGCCGACAGCACCGGTTTGACATAGAGCTGCGTCGGAGTGAGCAGCGCCTCCCCCAGCGACTGACCCGCTAGCAGCTCGGGCGTCTCTGACCAGTCATAGCCGGTGCGACCGGTGCGCGGTGCCTCAGCCACAATCTTGCGCACCAGGCTAAAGCCGTTGCTGTGCACGCCGCTGCTGGCTAGGCCAATGGCAATGTCGCCTACCTGCAGCTGCGATCCGTCCAAGATCTGCTGCCGCTCAACAATGCCAACGCAGAACCCTGCCACGTCATACTCACCTGCTGCATAAAAGCCTGGCATTTCTGCCGTCTCACCCCCGAGTAGCGCACAGCCGGCCTGCTCGCAGCCCGCTGTGATGCCAGTCACCACCTGCGCTAGCTGCTCGGGCTCTAGCTGCCCGGTCGCTAAATAGTCCAGAAAAAAGAGTGGCTCGGCCCCGGCGGTCAAAATATCGTTGACGCACATGGCCACCAGGTCAATGCCGACCGTATCGTGCCGGTTGAGCGCCTGGGCCAGCTTCAGCTTGGTGCCTACCCCGTCCGTACCCGACACCAGGACCGGCTCCTGATAGCCGCCGGGCAGCGCAAAGCAGCCGCCAAAGCCGCCGAGCCCGCCGAGCACTTCAGGCCGACGGGTGCGATCCACCAGTCCTCGAATCCGGTCGACAAAGGCGCGACCCGCTTCTACATTGACCCCTGCCTGTTGATAGTCCATAAAGCCTTGTCCTGCCAGTGATGTAGCCGCAGCAGCAGCGGCCAGTGCTTCCTGACTACTTTAGTCGCTCACGGTCCTGGAATAAACGCTTAGCGACTCAATCGCAGCGGAAATAGTGTTCATAAATACAGACATTTAGGCCGAATTTAACCAGCCCTTAACGGCTGGAATATGCAATTTGTTGCATAAAAAACTGGGGTCGATCAATTAATAATCTGTAACAGAGAGATCAAAACGTATAACTATTTACAAATTAAATTCGCGCCAAAATCGCCCTAGCTAAAGCGGCGAAAAGACGATTTTTCAGGCTTTCTGAGTCTCTGTATAAAGTTCATGTGAATTTTTGAAATTGGGGGTTGACCCGGAAAACCCCGGATTCACAGCCAAAATCCATTCGTGTTAGCTTAGCTTTCGTCATTGATTAAGAAGTGTGATCTCATGCCCACGACTCGGCGGCGAACGACAGCGACCTTCCCCAATCATGTGGGACCTCGGTGTGAGTTACCCCGATGTTGTGGCAGTGACTCAAAACGCTTGTCATAGGATATGAAACATCAAGTAATTAGTAGTGTGACTGCAACGGTACTAATGTCCGCCATTAGCACCGTCCCTGGCTTAGCTCAGCAGATTGAAGGCTGGCAGCAATCAGCCCCAGACGACGCTGCAGCTAGCCCTCGTGACGTAGAAGCTCTACAGCTGTCCGATGCTGAGACGCAAGACTTTTTTATCCCTCAATCGACCCAGGTACTGGCTTCTTCTCAAACCGCTGCTAGTGCCTCAGATATCAGCCTAGTCAATGCCCACACGCTAGACGGCCGCCAGGCAGCGACGCTCTATATCAGCAACATTCCCGTGCTCACCTTCCTGGGCCCGGTCGCCAGCTCAGAAGCCAAAGCTGCGGCCTCTCCCGAATCCGAGCCGGTGATGCAGGCCGCTGCTGTGGGGGCGCACTTGAACCAGCTCTATGCTGACGGGTTTGACGCTGAGACGATCGATGCGCGCTGGGATGACGACCTAGAAAACTATGTCGTCACTGCCGCAGATGATGTTCTCGTCGCGCTAGGCGACACCGTTATCTTGCCTGACACAACCCAAGATGTGGCAGAAGATACGCTGCAGGTTGCCAATCGCCTGCGCCGGCTGCTGGGCGATGCCGACCCGGTCGTCGAAATTGCCAATCGTCCTCGACCCTCACAGCCAGTAGGGGAAGCCGTGGCCGTGCGCTCTAGCACAACCGGCATTGCTTCCTGGTACGGGCCAGGCTTTCACGGTCGGCAGAGCGCCAGCGGTGAGCGATTCAATCAAAACGCGCTGACAGCAGCGCATCGCACGCTGCCCTTCGGTACCCGTGTGCGCGTGACTAACCTGAACAACGGGCGTCAGGTCGTTGTTCGCATCAACGACAGAGGTCCCTACAGCGGCGGTCGCGTGATTGACCTCTCAGCAGGGGCCGCGCGCGAGATTGGGCTGATTGGCGCTGGGGTTGGCCCAGTGCAGCTAGAGGTGCTGGCAGATTAGCCCTGAGGCTGACTAGCGGCTCCAGACTCGATAGAATTAAGTGAAGCCCTTACCTTGGTGAGGGCTTTACGTTTGGGAAGTGCAGCCTGGCAGATAGGCGAGGAGTCAAGCAGTGCGAGTCCTGACAACGATTGAAGGTCTGCGCTGCTGGCGAACTCAGCAGACTGGCTCAGTTGGGTTTGTGCCAACCATGGGCGCTTTGCATACCGGGCATCTCAGCCTGATTGAGCGGGCGCGGGCAGAAAACCAGTGGGTAATCGTCAGCATTTTTGTCAATCCGCTGCAGTTTGGCCCGAGCGAAGATCTCGATCGCTATCCGCGTCCCCTCGAGAAAGATCGGGCGCTCTGCGAGGCGGCCGGCGCAGACGCTATCTTTGTGCCAACTTCATCTGTGCTCTATGGTCAGCTGCAGCCAGCGCCGGCTACGCTAATGCAGGTGGTGCCGCCAGCAGCGATGCTCGAGGTGCTATGCGGTCCTTTTCGGCCTGGCCACTTTCAGGGGGTGGCGACCGTGGTGACCAAGCTGCTCAACTTGGTGCAGCCCGACCATGCCTATTTTGGTCAGAAGGATGCGCAGCAGCTGGCGATTTTGCGGCGGCTAGCTGATGACCTCAACCTGTCGGTCAAAATTATCGGCTGTCCGATCGTGAGAGAGCTAGATGGGCTGGCCCTCAGCTCGCGTAATCAGTACTTAGACGGGCAAGCGCGCCAGCAAGCCGCTATACTCTATCGGGGGCTGAGCGCTGCTAAAGCAAAGTTTGCGGCTGGGGCGCGATCGCAGCGCGAGCTGGTTCAAGCGGTCCAGACTGTTGTCAAGGCCGAACCAGCCGTGCAGCTAGAGTATGTCGAGCTGGTGCATCCGCTCACCCTGACGCCGTTAGATGCGATTGAGACGATTGGTATGTTGGCAGTTGCGGCCCAGTTGGGCAACACTCGATTAATTGATAATGTGACGCTGCGATCGCGGCGGCCGATTATTGCGATTGATGGCCCAGCCGGAGCGGGCAAGTCGACCGTAGCGAGACGGCTGGCACGACAGCTAGGGCTCTTATACTTAGACACCGGAGCAATGTATCGGGCACTGACCTGGTTTGTCCTCTCTCAAGGGGCCGATCCGCAAGAGCAAGTCGCGGTGGCTGAGCTGCTTTCCCGCTGTGATATCAGGCTGACCACACAGGCCGCTGGCGAAGCCGGCCGCTCGCTGCCGCAGCAGGTTTGGGTGAATGGGCAAGAGGTGACCGAGGCGATTCGCGAACCCGAAGTGACAGCGCAGGTCTCGGCTGTCGCAGCGCAGGCCGCCGTGCGCGAGGCGCTGGTGCAGCAGCAAAAGCAGTACGGTGCAGAAGGTGGCGTCATTGCCGATGGCCGCGATATCGGTACGCATGTCTTCCCCCATGCAGAGCTAAAGGTATTTTTAACGGCCTCAGTGCAGGAGCGAGCCCAACGGCGGCAGCGTGACCTAGCCGAGCGGGGTCAGCCGGTGCCCGATTTGGCTGAGCTAGAGCAGCTGATTAGTGAGCGCGATCGCAAAGACAGCACGCGCGCCATATCGCCGCTGCAAAAGGCCAGCGACGCGATTGAGATCGATACCGATATGCTGAGTATCGAAGCCGTCATTGACAAAATTGTGGCGCTCTACACAGAACGAGTCGTACAGTCGGCATAGCGCGCCCTATTAAACCCGGTTTATTGGCAATTGCAGAGCGTAGATCTACGGAACTTTGGGCAGGTGGGTAATGTCCGAATTTCCGTATTTTTTTCGAGGTGATCTCAGTGGTCCCGACCGAGAATAGAACTAATTCTGGAGAACGCACTCAGGCAGACCAAGCATCTTAGGGGGCATTTAGATGTTTGGCGAGCTTGTTAAGGAAAGCGTCCTTACAGGTGAGCTGCCTGACCCTGGGGGCTTTATGGGTCAGGCATTTTTCTTTTTAAAGGTAGATCAAAATAGATTTAGAGCTCAAGGGATTTGCTCGAAAATGAAATACCCGCAGAGCGAGTTTCGACGCCGCTCAATTCTCAAAACTGGCAGGTTGAGCA
>JAAHIA010000378.1 GCA_010671975.1 Leptolyngbya sp. SIO4C1
TCCAAACAGAGCTGGAAAAATCGGTAGGCGAAAGCCAGAGAGAGAAAAGTGACGCTGCTGCAAAACGCGATGGCCGAGGTAGGTGGCAATGCAGTAAAGCACCACGTGGCCAATCTTGTCGTAGTAGGGGATTTGCCTAATCAGACCCAAAGACAGATTGTTGGTATAGGCGGCCCACAGCGTCATCAAAAATAGGCTGCCGTAGATAGCTGCGAGAAACACGATATGACGCGGCTGAGATTGAGCTTTCATAAAAATTGCAGCTAGGTGGGTCAAAGCGAGCTACAAATAAACGAAGGCAAATTTCGCACGAGCGTATGAAAAAAGCTTGGCAGCTGATCACAGCAGCGATACTGGCAATGCTCATTGGCGGCGGCTGTTTGTCGCTGGCGCAGCTGGTCGATAACCAACGTACGGCTGCACCGCTCACAGTTGAGACAGCGCGGCTGCGATCGCACCTCCAGGCCCTCAGCTACGAGCGCTACGCCGAGCCAGATCGAGACACTGCTCGCACCTATCTAATAGAAACGCTCTCGACCTACGGCTATGAGCCTGCAGTCCAGCCCTTTGATGGCCGCAACGGACGCGGGGTCAATCTGATTGCAACCCGACCGGGTACAGGTGTCGGCACGCTGTTAGTCGGCGCACATTACGACACCGTAGAGGAAACGCCGGGCGCAGATGACAATGCTAGCGCGGTTGCGGCGACGCTAGAGCTAGCGCGACTGTTTGCTAATATCTCGACCCGGCGCACCGTCCAATTTGTTCTATTTGATCAAGAAGAAGTTGGGCTGCAGGGCAGCAGCGCCTTTGTGGCTAATTCAGAGAATCTGGCTAACCTGCAAGGTGCCGTCATTTTAGAAATGATCGGCTATACCTGCGCCGAGCCCGGCTGTCAGCAGTACCCGCCTGGACTGCCGCCCGGACTGCCGGCTCGCGGCACTTTCTTAGGCGTGATTGGTGACATGGAGCATCTTGCACTGCTACAGGCATTTCAGCAGCAGACAGCGGCGCTGCAAGTTTTGACACTGCCAGTAGCAGCAGCAGCGATCGCAGCCCAGCCCGATCTGTTTCGCAGCGACCATGTTCCCTTTTGGCAGTCCGGCATTGGCGCAGTGATGGTGACCGATACAGCTGATTTTCGCAATCCGCACTATCATCAGCCGAGCGATCGCATCGACAGCCTCGACCTGCCCTTTCTGACAACTGTCACCCAGCATGTCGCCAATACAGTTCAAAGCCTGCTAGACCTACCATAGATCGGCCGTAGATCGGCACAGTGCGGGTCTTTTGTTCTCAATATTGGATGGTCAGTGAGGCACCCGCCTAGCCGCCACAGCCTTAACCCAAGACTTAAATTTCTGTGCATGCTCCTGACTCACCCAATCTAATCGGCCTCGAAGGCCATTTGCCAAAAGTCTTTTTCTAGATGGGCCACTTTGAGAAACAGTTCTTCTGCATCGACTTGAAACGTCACCTCCGCCGCCGCTAGCGCTTGGTCTGCCTGGGCTTCTAGCAGGCTGACATACTTGGTAAAGCCGGGATTGCCCCAGCGATCGGCGAATTCAGCATAGGGGTCGGGCATTGGGCTATGCCGCTGCCAGCCCTGGTTGTACGCTAGCTCAATCGCCCAGAATGCAGTTGCCTGCACTGCATAGGGCTGATCGTCTAGGCTGCGCATAAAGCGGCAATAGTCTTCGCAGGTGGGCTGCGGCGCGGCGTTCAGATTTAGCGATCGCTCGGCAGCCTTCTCACGAAACCAGGCCAGCTCGTCTTTGAGCGCGCTCAGGCCGCTGAGAATCACGTCAAAGTCGGCTGGCGGGGCTGCCGACAGCAGCCGCGCCGCCATGCGGGTAAACTCCACGACAAAGAGATAGTCTTGCACCAGCCAGGTATTGAACTGCGCTGTCTGAATGGTGCCCTGCTGACACTGTTCTAGAAAGGGATGGCTAACCGCTGCGCGCCAGGCGTCAGGATGGGCCATAAGTAATTGCTGGCAGGTTAAAGGCATAGCGGTTGCTGAGCAGATGAGCGGCTGCTTTTAGCCTACCGCGCTGAGCAAACGTTTTGGCATTGTCCAGCCGCCAATCTACAGATTGGGGGTTTACTTAAAAGTGAAATGCTCGCAGATCGAGTTTCGACTCCGTTCAGCTCTCAAAATTGGCAGAGGGTAACTATTTTGTAAAAATTGTTTCAAATAATATAGATCATTATCATTGTCGCCACTTCACCTAGGCGATACTCCTATAAGTAAAGAGTTAAGTAAAGAGTCGTAAGTAAACAGTTGTGTAGCATCTCTGTACATCGCAAAACATACCCTATGACTACCGTTGAGAGACACTGTGGGCAGAAGCGATTGCCCAGCAGCATACAAACTTTTCAAACAGACAGCCGGCAGTGACGACTTGAACCACAGCCGGTGGCTAAATAGTTAAAGCCCCAGAGCGCTCTATCAGGCTCCTCCCTTTGCCAATCCTATAGGCAAGTCACTTCTCAATCCGGTATTGCCTTGAGGCATTGTGAGCACTGGCGGATTATCTTTGCTGCTCCTTACCATGCGACCTTCACTTTGCAGCTAGGAGCAGCGAACATTTTTCAACCCAGCCTTCTTGCGCCATTCCAGCTGCTGCGACTAGCAGGGCTCAACACAGCTTACCAACGAAACACCTCGGAAAGAATCAAAGCCTATTATGGTCAGCAACCCTATCTCAAACACGCCCCAATCCGCTCCTGCCCAGTGCCCTTTTCGCGGCACTCGCGTTGGCGGCGCGCTTGGCTCTAAGCCGCAGACAGATGACTGGTGGCCAAACCGGCTTCAGGTCGAACTGCTGCACCAAAACTCACCTCAGGCCAACCCGCTACAGGATTTTGACTACCCAGCAGCGTTTCAGAAGCTTGATTTTGAACAGCTCAAGCGCGATATCAAGGCGCTGCTGACGGATTCAAAAGACTGGTGGCCCGCCGACTATGGCAACTACGGGCCTCAGATGATCCGCATGGCGTGGCACTCGGCCGGCACCTATCGGATTGCGGACGGCCGTGGCGGAGCCAGTCAAGGTATGCAGCGCTTCGCCCCGATCAACTCCTGGTGGGACAACGGCAACACAGACAAGTCGCGGCGGCTGCTCTGGCCGATCAAGCAAAAGTACGGCGCGGCGCTGAGCTGGGCTGACCTGATGATTTTGGTCGGTAACTGCGCGCTTGAGATCATGGGCCTGAAGACCTTCGGCTACGGCGGCGGCCGCATTGATGCTTGGGAAGCAGACCGCGCCACCTACTGGGGACCAGAATTCTGGAACGGCCAGCCGTTTGGAGAGAACGGCCAGCATGGCCAGAATGATAAAAATGGTAAGCAGCACCCCGGCCACCCCGATGAGATGGCCACCCGCGATATTCGCTGGGTGGGCAAGCCAGACGAGCAATACTACGACCTTGAAAACCCGCTAGCGGCTTCGCATCAGGCGCTCATTTACGTCAATCCAGAGGGGCCGAACGGTGAGGGAGACCCCACCGCGTCTGCTCGCGACATTCGTGAGACCTTTGCCCGCATGGCAATGAATGACGAAGAAACTGTCGCCCTGATTGCCGGCGGGCACGCCTTTGGTAAAAGCCACGGCATGGTTGACTCTGATAAGATTGGCCCCGCGCCAGAAGCCGCCCCCATCCAGGCGATGGGCTTAGGCTGGCAGAACCCCGAAGGCACCGGCTTTGCCGAATATACGATGACCAACGGCATCGAAGGCTCCTGGACGCCCAACCCGACCCAGTGGGACAACAGCTATCTAGAAAATCTTTTCAAGTACGAGTGGGAGCGCACCCAAAGCCCATCGGGCGCGGTGCAGTGGCAGCCGAGCAGTTCCGATGCGCCCAAGACGCCAGACGCCCACCGACCTGGGATTGAGCACGCGCTGATGATGATGACCTCAGACATTGCGCTGAAGGTTGATCCGGCCTATCGCGAGGTCTGTCAGCGCTTTCTCGATGACTTTGAATACTTCGGCGATGCGTTCGCGCGCGCCTGGTACAAGCTCACCCATCGGGATATGGGACCCAAAGTCCGCTACCTGGGTCCAGAAGTTGCAGAGGAAGATCTGCCCTGGCAAGATCCGATTCCGGCACTTGACCACGACGTGATTGACGACAGCGACATCAGTTCTCTCAAAAACAAGATTTTGACGAGTGGACTCTCTGTTTCGGCGCTCGTCTCTGCTGCTTGGGCATCGGCCTCAAACTACCGCGACTCTGACAAGCGCGGCGGCGCTAACGGCGCGCGGATTTGCTTAGAGCCCCAAAAAGACTGGGCTGTGAACCGTCCTCAAGAGCTTGGCGAGGTTCTATCGACCCTAGCGCGAATTCAATCAGAATTTAACGGCGCTCAGTCGGGGAACAAAAAAGTCTCAATGGCAGACCTGATTGTTCTGGGCGGCTGTGCCGCAGTTGAGAAGGCCGCGCAGGAGGCTGGGGTTCCTACCGATGTCCCATTCACGCCGGGGCGGATGGATACGACTCAGGAGCTAACTGATGTTGAAAGCTTTGAATGGCTTAAGCCGGTTTCAGACGGCTTCCGCAACTATCACAATGACGCGGTTGGCTATCGGGTCAAGCCGGAGCGGATTTTCCTCGATCGGGCTCAGCTGCTGACGCTAACTGCGCCCGAGTGGACCGTCCTGGTTGGCGGCCTACGCGCGCTTGATCAGAACTGGGATCATTCAAAGCACGGCATCTTTACCGATCGGCCTGGGGTCTTAACCAACGATTTCTTTCGGGTCTTAACCAGCATGGCCTATGAGTGGAAGCCGGCGGATGAGCACGAAATGACTTTCAACATCGACGATCGCACAACGGGCGAAACGAAGTTCGCAGCGAGTCGCTGTGAACTTCGTA
>JAAHIA010000379.1 GCA_010671975.1 Leptolyngbya sp. SIO4C1
CGATCCTTATCTGGAGTTCACCGCCGACTCCGTAGGTACCTACTACCTGGGTGTCAGCGGCTTAGGCAACCGCAACTACGACCCCAACGTAGCCAGAAGCGGTAGTGCTTGGACTTTCCCAGAGGTGGGTGTTTTCTTCGGGCCTTACGAACTCACCGCCACCCTCACCGACGGCGATCCTCAGCCCCCCACAGGCGGCGACCTCATCGGCACCCCCGGCGACGACACCCTAGAAGGCACTGCCGAAGCTGACACTATCGCAGGCGATCTCGGCAACGACATCATCACAGGCAACACGGGCGACGACATCCTCCGGGGTGATCTGAATGATCGCTCCCCGCAAGACGATGTAATGGGCGGCAACGACATCATCTTTGGCGGCGCGGGCAATGACCAAATCGGCGGCAAATCCGGTAACGACATCCTCAGCGGCGATGCAGGCGATGACTTTATCTGGGGCGATGACGGCGACGATATCATCATGGGCGTCACTGGCAATGACACGTTAGTGGGCGACAACTTCTCGGGCGGCAGCGGCAGCGACCTGTTTGTCTTCGGTAACGGCGACGGCACCGATACGATTCTCGACTTTGAGGTCGGCACAGACCGCATCGGCCTCGTCGAAGGCGACCTCACCTTCACCGACCTCACCCTTACCCAGGACGGAGCCAACACCCTACTCGGCGTCGCCAGCAGCGGCGAAGTGCTAGCCGTACTGAACGGCATCCGGGCATCGGCGCTGGGCGCAGGTGACTTTGAGCTGGTGCCGGATGTGTCGAACCCTGAGCAGGCGCTGGCGCTTGTTTAGGTAACGGGCAAAAACCTGTAACTTGGCCTTTTCCAGGGAGGGCGGGGAAAGGCTAGTTTAGAGAAAACGCCTTCAGACTAACTTAAACCACAGGCCCGGTTTGCTCCTATCTCCAGAGGGGCAGCCGGTTTTTTGTGCCCCCAGGCAGGCGACGCAACCAAGGATGAGGGAGGTGCTTATCATTGTCACACCCGCTCAGTGGCCCAGCTATGTCGCTGGTTTTCCCGAGGTTTAGGCACCGTAAGCTTTGCCGAGGCTGGCTTTCGACGCTGTACACTCGCAGTGTGGTCAACCCCGTCTGTAGTTTGCGTAAGTTTACACTCCTCTGGCTGGGCTATCTGATTACCGAAATCGGCGATCGCATGGCCAGGTTTGCCATCACGCTCTGGGTCTGGGACCAAACTGGCCTCGCCACTAGCAAGCTTTGAAGCACGCTGTAGCTAGAAATTATCGTACGGGCTGCTCTCAAAGAAGATCGCATGATACATGCTCATTCTGCTTGACGAGAATTTACTCAGCAGGAAGCTAACGCAGCCATTGGTAGCAGTGGGTCACGTAGTCAGAAACGTCGAAGATGCGGTCACACTGGCAAAAGTGGCTTATTGACCGATACTTAGCCGCTTTAGCGCTTGACGGTCAGGGTCAGCCCGTCGCCGATGCCCACCAGGCTGATGCTGACGCGCGAGTCCTGGTGGAGCTTTTGGTTGAGCGCGCGGATGGCAGCGGTCGCGTCGCCTTGAGCTTCCGGGTCGATGACGCGGCCAAACCAGAGAGTGTTGTCAATTGCCGCTAGCCCGCCGGGGCGCAGCAGCTGTAGAGATTTTTCGTAGTACAGGTCGTAGTTGACTTTGTCGGCGTCGATGAAGGCAAAGTCAAAGGTGCCTGCCTGCCCGTCTGCTAGCAGCTGGTCTAGGGTGTCAGCGGCGGGGGCGAGGCGCAGGCTAATTTTTGAGTCTAGCCCTACCTTTTGCCAGTAGCGGCGGGCGATCGCGGTGGCTTCTTCATCGACGTCGCAGGTGATGAGGGTGCCCTCGTCTGGCAGGGCTGAGGTGAGCCAGAGGGTGCTGTAGCCGGTGAAAGTGCCGATTTCTAGCACTTTGCGGGCGCTGATCAGCTGGAGCAGCAGGGCCATAAACTGTCCCTGGTCGGGGGCGATTTGCATACCCCAGCCGGGCAGCTCAGCAGTTTCTTGGCGGAGCTGGTGGAAGACGTCGGGTTCGCGCAGGCTAACTGAGAGGAGGTAGTCGTAGAGGGTGGCCTGGGCAGCTTCGGGGGCGGTGCTGAGGGTAAGGGCTTTGTGGGGCATTTTGTAAAATCAAGGAGGAAGTGTCGCAATAATAAGGCTGGACTTGCAAATCTTGCAAATCTTTGGGTTGATTTCACAAGCGCTCTGGGCCTCTGCTACCTGCTACCTGCTACTTGTTACCCGCTACCTAACTACTGCTATGACCATCCAATTAACAGGAAAAGAATTCGACGAACAATTTCAAGAAGCTGACCAACAAGCTCAACGGGATCCTTCAGATAAGCTAGACGTCACTTATAAATTTGATGCTCGAATCTCTAATGGACAGAGACGAAAAGTTTACCTGAGAGAGGGCTTAAGCTTGAGAACCGATATTCATCAAATTCGAGATTCTCTCAGAGTGAATTTTCCCGAGCGGATATGTAACAATATTTATTTTCGATTTTCGCTGTCAGGACAGGGGCAGGAACTTTTTGCCTCTAGACCAAATGAAGCTTTGTCTCCATGTGTCGCTGGAAAATATCGTATTGTGAGTAACGGTCTGCAACCTCAAATGATTGGCGATTACCTAGACACAAAGCCTTATTCTTTTCTGGGAGTCTATTTTTGTCCTTCAGTGCTTTATCCTTTTGTGCCTTCTACAGATGGAAAACTACCCAAAAACCTTCAGCATTTAGTTAGATCTTCTAGTGAAGAAGCTTATGTCCGATCTGGAAACATCCAGCTGATGATGGCGACTGTACTACAGCAGATTTTGCATTGCCCCTATCACGGCATGATTAAGCGAGCCTACCTGGAAAGCAAAGCTATCGAGCTGGTGGCATTAGTGTTAGACCATGAAATCGCTATTCAGCAGGAAGACATTAAAAAGGATACTCTCAAACCTGAACAGCTTGAGCGGGTTCACTATGCCAGAGAGATTTTGCTGCGCGATCTAAGGAATCCGCCGTCTCTTGAAGAATTGGCCCATCAGGCAGGCTTAAACGACTTTTTACTGAAGCGGGGCTTCCGTCAAGCGTTTGGCACGACGGTATTTGGTGAGCTGCGATCGCATCGTTTAGAAATGGCTAAGCAGCTGCTTGCCGAGCAAAATATTAGTGTTGCCGAGGTTGCCCACCAGATTGGCTACGCGAGCGTAACTTCATTTACAAAAGCATTTAAGCGCCAGTTTGGACTAAGCCCTAGAGCGCATCAGAAAAACTGTCGGTGAGAGTAGAGAGAGAATAACAGGTAATGGGTAAGGCTGCTGTCTGTGGATTTGAGCTGCTTGATTTTATTTGGACTGGGTGGCTGTAGAGGTGGGGTATTTTTTGTCTGATGAAATATCAGATTCATTTTCAGATTCATTTAATGATTTAAGCGGCCGTTATCTGCGTTTTCAAAATCAAGGCAATAAAATCCGTATGGGATAGAAAATAATCCGTTCAGGATACGTATGAGAGTCTCAAACTCCGTATGATTACCGAGAAAAGATTTCATTAACGATGGGAAAGACGCTGGGGTGCAGGTACCCTTTCGCATCGTGATGAATCAATTACTAATGTATGGAGTTTCGTAATGCTACAAGTCAGTTTATTCACCGGCCCCGGTTACCTGATTGAGGATGAGGGGACGGTCAGCGCCCACGCCTTTCTTGCGACTGACGGCGTGATTCCTGAAGGGGGGCTAGTCGTCTCTGTAGATGCGCCCAACCTGAGTGAGTTTGACCTCACAGGCATCTTGGTAGAAGGCGGCGAAATTGAGGCGGTACGCGACGGTGGGTTTGACCTACGAATGACGGAGTACACTACCCTGGTAAATCTGCCCGTTGCCGATGATGGGGAGATTGAAGCAGGAGAAACGGCGACCTTCAGCCTAGCTGCGGGTGAAGGATACAATATTGTCTCGGACTACAGCAGCGGTACGTTCAACCTGGTGGATACAAAGGTGGATATTCCCCGAGGAGTCATCAGCGAACCTAACCAAACGATTCCGACAGCAACCGATACTCGAATCAGCCCCGAAAATCCAAAATTTTTTGGCAGTGCCGATATCTACTTTGATATCGGCAACCGCTACCTTAACGAAGACGGCACTTACACCTACATTGACTACAGCGAGGATGTTGATGTTTATGAGGTCGAACTAGATGCCGGGGAGACAATTGCCATTGAAACTTTTGAAGTGGAAGGCAATCCTAGTGCGTTTAATCGCGGTATTCAAACAACCTTGAATGTGTTCGACTCTGAAGGAAATCAACTACTAGACTATGGGATTGAAAGATTTAATGCTGCGCCAGACAAGCTGTTTGGAGGTATTGGTCCGTTTGATGAGAACGAAACTAACAGCTATGAAGAATTCACTGCGCCTGAAGACGGCTCTTACTACATAGCACTTGGCACTATATTCAATATCCACAATTTTATTGACGAACGAGGCGGAGTATATGGGCCTCCATTTTACGATCCCCTTGTGCCTGGATCAGGCGATGGTAATCGGGCAATTTTTGGAAACTACAACATTGAGATTAATTTGTTAACAGAGGACAACCCTCGCATCGTCGGGACACCGACTCCACCCGTGAGTAATCCCGATGTCACTAACCCTCCCACGCTTTCATTAAGTGCTAATCCTACAACCATAGACAGTGAGGGCAATTTCACCAGAGCAGTCGTGGAGCATGTAGAAATTGGTGGGCTTTCTAGCGTTAGCTTTACGATTGAGGCTGAGGGCGAAATTCCTGAAGGCGGAATTGAGCTTGTTCTCAACAGCAATGCCAATCTGTTTGACTACGTTTCGTTTCGGAGTCAGAATGTACTTCCAAGTACGATTGGGGGACAGTCACTA
>JAAHIA010000038.1 GCA_010671975.1 Leptolyngbya sp. SIO4C1
ATACTGATAAACTTCTAAGCGAGCCTGTGGATCGGCTTTAAACGTCAGGGTTTGGTTAGGCGCTAATGTTCTCTCTAAACAATAGCTAGGAAGTTTGGTAACTCGAACAATCTGTAGTCGCTCAGTCGAATTGCGATAGCAACAGACGACTTCAGTGCTAGCGCCGCCGTCTAAATCTGGGCGTCTAGCGTCGATCACATTCTTCATGAGAAGGTGTTAATACGCACGTATTCTATGGTGCCACTCGAATTTTAGAAATGTCCGTACGGTGGCGAACATAGCAACGATCAAGAAACTTTTCTTAAGACTAGCGAACTTAGCCGCGATCGATCTCTAGCAGCCGTTTAAATTCGCTGCGAATTAGCTGATAGCACTCGCAGGTGGTTTCCTTTAGAGCTGCTCTATCAAGGATTTTTATTTTGCCTCGGCTGTAGCGAATCATGCCGGCTTTTTGTAAAGCACCGGCGGCAACGGTCACCCCAGAGCGACGAATGCCCAGCATGTTGGCAATAAATTCCTGGGTCAGCGGCAGATCGTCTGAGCCGATGCTGTCTTGAGCCGACAGCAGCCAGCGGGCTAACCGCTCTTCGACCATATGGCGGCGATTGCAAGCGGCAATTTGCGAAACATGCATCAGCCGCGCCTGAATATAGCGAAAGATGACATCCTGGAACGGCCCCGGACGCAGAAAGGCCTGCCGCACAACTTCGACATCCGTTTCATAAATGCCGCTCGGGCTATAGATTTGAACGATAGCTTGGTTGGTGGAATAGAGGCCGCCCAAAATAGCGGGCAGGCCAATCAGCCCTTCTTTGCCGACCAGGCTGATTTCGGTGGTTGCCCCGTCGCGCATCACCGATACTAGCGAGACCATCGTCTGAATTGGGAAATAGATTTTCTCGATTCGCTCACCGGGCTCAAAGATGATATGGCCCAGGGGTAAGTCAACCGGCGTTAAGCAGTCGAGCAGCTCAGTATAGTCATGCTGTGATAGCTCTGCCAGCAAACGGTTTTGTTCCTGCATGCCAGACTGAAGAATAGGCTGGGTGAGATTAGTCTGGGTCAAATAGCCGGCTCCTGCGGCAACGATGCCTGTCAACGACGTACCTCAATGCTATTGGGTAGCGCTCATCCGCGAGAAAAACCGCACAAATCTTCGGTAGGGTTTAGATTTCATTACCTGTGTGTTACTAAACGTTGCTGACGGTTAATCTAACGCCGAGCGTCGCTGTGCCAGCTCAATTTCGCCAGGGCTCAGCGGCTGATAGGTGAACTGAATGCCGAGCGATCGCGCCGCTTGGACCAGCGCAGCCACTACGTCAGCAGCTGGGCGATCGCAGCTGACTGGCCGAGGCGGCAGGCGGGCGGCAAAGACTTGCTCATACAGCTGCGGATCAGGCCGTAGCCGAATGGAGCCGTGCTGCAGCACGCAGCCAGCGCGGTAGAGCTGAGCGCTGCCAATCAGCTTGTAGCCCTCGGGCGTGATCAGATCAGCCGCAGTGGCGGTGCTAAAGCAGCTAGAGGTGTGGGCATAGCTGCGGCCAGCTGTACCAAACTGCAGGGTCACGCCGAGCGACTGCCAGCCGTCAATCAAAAACTGACAGAGGCAGCGATAGATTGCCATGCGGCTGCCGCTTAGCCCAGAGGTCACCAGCGCATAGGTTAAATCGCCCTGATGCAAGACGGCCCGTCCACCAGTCGGACGGCGTACCTGCTCAAGCAGCTGTCCCTGCCAGGTGAGGCGCGCCCAGCGGCTCGGATAGCGCTTCTGATGGTAGCCCAGCGAGATGGCCGCAGGCGACCAGGTATAAAAGCGCAGGCTAGGCGGCTGAAGCCCTTGCCGATGCTGCTCTAGCAGCCATTGATCAATGGCCATCTGCAGGCTGCCAGCTGCGCATATCGGCGGGATCAGTCGCCAGCTGCCGGAAGCCCGAGGAAACTCGCTGCTTTTAGGGCCGGTTGATGCTATCACGAAATATCACAGATCAAATACAGATAGGGTTCTAGATGCTAAGCCTGTAGAAGTTTGAGATTGCTGTTCTGATGATTGCTCATATTTGGAAGGTTGGGAGGCGATCGCTTGCGATTGCGCTGCTTTGGGGCTTACTGTGCGTCTGTCTCTGGCATCCGCCCGGCTGGGCTCAGTCAACCCCACCGCTGCTACCAGAAGAAAGCGCTGGCTACCCAGTCATTTTGCAGGATCAGACGCTGTTTCGAATTGAAGAAGGGGTCGCTTCTTTCCCCGCATCCTTCCGAGCGCAGACTATATCAGAGCGAATAGAGGCCTTTGCCAAACGGTCCGAGCTAGAGCCCGAGCAGCTCCGCATCGTTGAAAACGATCGAGCCCAAACGGTCGACATTCGCTGGAGCACTCAGGTCATCGCCACCATTACTCAGGCCGATGCCGATGCTGCAGACACTACCCAGCAGGCGCTAGCGCAGGACTATCTGCAGGTCATTCAGGCAGCGGTGGTGAGCTATCGCCGCTCCTATAACCCGCAGGTGATTGCGCTCGGGGCGCTACTGACGTTAGGGCTGACGATAGCGCTAATCCTCAGCATCGTGTTGATCAATCGCTTCGTGGTGCTTTCTAAAGGTCGACTGCGGCTCTGGCAGGGCGATCGCATCCGAGGCATGAGGGTATTCGGCGTAGAGCTGATACCGGCCGATCGCGTGGCCGACTTTTTGTTTGAGCTGATCAAGCTGGCGCGGCTGGGGCTGCTGCTGCTGCTGCTAGGGCTCTACATTAATTTGACGCTTAGCTTCTTTCCCTGGACAAAGGGGCTCTCTCAGCAAATTTTTAGCTATTTTCAACAGGCCATTCTAGATCTTTGGCAGAGCCTGCTGAGCTACCTGCCCAATCTCTTTTTCATTGGGCTGATTATTGCTATCACTGGCTACACGCTAAGGCTAGTCAAATTTACCTTTGCTGAGATTCGGCGCGGCAATATTACCATTCCTGGCTTTTACCCCGAATGGGCCAGACCGACCTACAACATTCTCAGGTTTGCCATTTTAGCTTTCGCGGCGACCGTTGCCTTTCCCTACTTACCCGGTGCTGAAACGCCGGCCTTTCAGGGCATTTCTATCTTTTTAGGTGTGCTATTTTCACTGGGCTCGAGCGGTGCAGTTGCTAATTTTGTAGCTGGCATCATTCTTACCTACAGCCGCGCCTTCGTCGTGGGTGACCGAGTGAAAATCAGCGACTCTACCGGCGATGTGATTGAAAAGACGCTGCTGGTGACGCGCATCAATACGCCCAAAAACGTGATTGTCACCATCCCCAATGCAATGGTGCTGGGCAGTCACATCATCAACTACAGCAACTCGCTGCGCAATGAGAAGACGCCACCGCTGGTATTGCACACCACTATCACGCTGGGCTACGACGTCCCTTGGCAGCAGGTGCATGCAGTCCTCGTTGAAGCCGCCAAAGCTACTCAGCATATCTTAGAAGAGCCCGCCCCGTTCGTGCTACAGACTAGTCTTGATGACTTTTACGTCAGCTATGAACTCAATGCCTATACCAATACCGCTGCGCTGATGCCGCGCATTTATTCAGAAATGCACCAGCACGTGCAAGACGGCTGCAACGCCGTCGGCATTGAAATTCTTTCGCCTCACTATGCCGCCATGCGCGATGCCAACCAGCTGACGGTGCCGCCTGACTATATTCCCAAAGACTATACGGCTCCTGGATTTCGCCTATTTTCTTTAAATCAGCTGTTTTCGCCCTCTCAGGTCAATGACAACGGTCAGCCCCCTGCGCCTGAGGCATCTTCTGCAGAAGATACCTAATCTTCTTAGTAAAGCTAACGCTAGGTCAGCTAGCCGGATAGTCAGCGCACAGCTGCTCATCGTTTTCGTCAGCAATCGTGGCCACAATCGTCATCAGTCGAGAAATTTCGCCAGGGTTGATGTCGGCTAGCACGCGGCTCGCTAAAATTAGCACCTCCTGATTGGAAATGCCAAAGCAGGCCTCAAACGTTTCACCGCAGTTCATCTCGAGCAGGTGTCGCATTAGCTTTGGCTCATTTTGCACGGGCAGCTTCAGCACCGGCGACCAGACCGTCAGCGTATCGTCGTCTGCTGTACCCGTCAGCTGCACCAAGACATCGACGCTGCCGTACTGAAATTTCCAAAGGTAGCCATCTTCCTCATCGTGGCTAACCATCGCGCTGTTGTCCTGATCCAAGCTCGAAATGACGGTCTCGATCACCTCGACATAGCTTGTTTTGAGATCGGTATCCTCTGCTGGACTCGACATAGACGCAGCCGTTTCTAAATCAAGGGGCGTAGCAGTCATAGGTCTCTTAACGTTTCAGATCATCCCAACTTTAGCCTTAGTTTGACGATTAGGGGAAGGGAGGGCAAAAGGCGGAGAAAAAAGGCGAAGCGCAATCAGAATCGGCGGCTGCGATCGCTCAGTTAGGATTGAGCCTGCTTCAGCAGCGTTTGTAGCAGCGTTTCCTCGCCGTAAATCTCTTCGTCATACTGCCGCAGACTCTCATAGTCATAGGCGTCGGGTGGATCAGGATAGGCACGCTGCTGACGATTGCGTCGGGTCTGCGGCGGCGCAGGTCGTTCCTCGGGAACCGGCGGCGTTTCTGGAACAGGTTCGACAGCTTCGGTATCGGGCGCTGTTTGAGCCATCGGCAGCGGCTGAGCAGCGACGGCGGCTGAAACGAAGCCCAGTGCAATCTGCACAATCAGCCAGGCAGCGGCGCAAAATACGAATAGTTGCTTCAGCATAGGTCACCTCGGTCGGTGAAACTGCCTCTATTTTAGTCAGCAGGCTGATGGCTGAGGCTCTCGCTTAATGGTAGTTATCAGCAGCATCCGATCTGCCAATCCGCTATTTAAAGACTGTTCGACAGTGTTTTGACGCAGTAGCCTATGAGCATGCTCTGTAAGGCTAACTACATTTTTATATATCAAAAGTCAGTTCACTATAGAAAGCTCTACCAAAAAAGGACTGCTCTTATGAAATCTAGTCAGCAGCGATTTAGCTGGGTGCGATCGCACCTGCCCTCTATTTTTGACCGGCGACTGCGATCGCTGCTGAGTCTGATGACGCTGACGGTGCTTGCCCTGTGGGGTGTGAGCTACTCACTTCGGTCTTTTGCCGCTACTGAGGTGGCTCAGGCGGCCGGTCAAGTTTACGAAGTCAAATCAACCCCCGATCACGTCATTTGGGGCGAACTGTTTAAGCCTGAGAGTGAACCGATTTTACGCATTCAGTCCGGCGATCGGGTGACGCTAGAGACTGTCTCGCACGAAGGCATCCTGCCCGATCAGGGCGATACGGTTGAGTTTCTAACCGGTCAAGGCATCAAGCAGGAAGATATTTTGCCCGATCAGCTCACGGTCAAATCAACCGTTGAGAAAACCGGACCGGGGCCACATGTGATTACCGGACCGATTTATATCGAAGGCGCTGAACCCGGTGACGTACTGGAAATCAAAACAGTCGATATCGCCTACCGGGTGCCCTACGGCGTGATCTCTAACCGTCACGGCAAAGGCGCACTGCCTGGCGAATTTCCTGTCAACGAGGCCGACATCTACACCAAAGTCATTCCGCTCGATATGACCAAAGAGCTGGGGATTTTTCGCCCTAGCAGCGGTGGCAATATTGGCATTCCCCTCAAGCCCTTCATGGGCATTATGGGCGTAGTGCCAGCTAACGCCGAAGAAGCCGTCAACTCGGTACCGCCCGGCGCTTACGGTGGCAATATCGATATTAAGCGATTGGTCACTGGCAGCAGCCTGTATTTGCCAGTGCAGGTGCCTGGCGCACTGTTTTACTCAGGCGACCCGCACTGCGCTCAGGGCAATGGCGAAGTAGCGCTGACGGCGATTGAATGTTCGCTGACGCCGACGTTTGAGCTGACGGTGCACAAGGATATGACGCTAGCGCAGCCGATGGGCGAGACTGAGGAGGCTTGGCTGGCAGTGGGCCTCGATGAAGACCTAGACGAGGCCATGAAAGCATCTGTACGCGAGTCCTTACGCATTGTCAACGATGAGTATGAGTTAACGGAGCAAGAAGCGCTCTTGCTGGGCAGCGCCGCAATTGATTTTGAAGTGTCTCAGGTGGTGGATATTGTTAAAGGCATCCACGGCGTGATTCCAAAGCAGCTGTTTGAGCCTATTGAATAGTGCTAGAGTATAGAGCCGTTTCTCGCTTCGGTGCTCCCTCTAAGAGCAGGTAGTAAACGATTAGCCTTTTGGCTTTTTGCGCTGCTGAGCGCTAGATTGCCGCAATCTCTGGTAGGTTTGACCTATTCCTTGGGGTGAGCAAAGCCTTTCTCCTGATTGCCTTATACTGTCGGCAGTCCTAACCCGTGCAGAATATTGCGAATGCGCTTTTTGGCTCTTGAAACTCGCTGGCGCAGGGCGGCGCTGCTGGGAACCTCTTCTCCTGACGCTGCGAGGCGATCGCAAATCTCGGGCCAAGACAGCTGCTCTATCAGTCGCCATCTCAGCAGCTGTTCGGTGTAGCTATCTTCCTGGGCAAACTCCTGTAGGGCTTCGTACAGCAGCTGAATTTCATAGGCTAGGTTAAGCTGGTCTAGCAGATCGCTGCCGGGAGCACCCAGGCAATATTCTAGGTCTTCAAACTGTAAATGGTTTTGCTGGCGAGCCTTGCGGCTTTTTTCACGAACGATATTGAAAGCGGTGCGCTTCAGCCAAGCATGGGCGTTCCGAATCTCCTCGCCCCGACGCTGGGTTTCTTTGCCACGCAGGTAGGCCTCAAACAAAATTTCATGTGGCTCGATCAGCTGATGGAGGCGAAAGCTATAAAGGTGACGCCTCACGGTAGCAATCGTAGAGTATGCGTAGGAATTGCCTTTCTCTAAAACTTCCAACAGTGCAATATCCAGAACATCGAGCGAGGGTAGATTGGGAGAGTTTGGCATAGGTTGCACAAAGGACAATCTATCTAAATAGTGTCGTTCGCCTCTAGAGTGTGACTAAATCCATCGATAACGTTACCTTCATCACCGCTTGATGGATTTACGCGCGTTACTTTGCAAAGTTTTCACCAAATTGGCTGTCACGCTGTCATGATTAAGATCACATAGAATCAGTGCCTATGCACTCAAAAGGAGTGATCTGAGTACAGAGCGTTTCTAGTTCTGGCTCAGCATTGCTTTGTGACTTCACACCAGACTATTGACAAGAGGATCTCTTATGACAGAGTCACCTGCTTTTATTCAACATGCGCTGCGACACCGCGATCTGCTGCAAGAATACTGTGACATTTCTGTCAAACTGTTACTTAGCGATACAGACGCCGATCGAATTTCAGACATTCTGACGATGGCTGAGACTGACCCGATGCTAAGCTTTTTGATTGATGAAATCGACCATATTCTGGCTCACCTCTATCGTCTGATCGATGACAGCGAAACTGAGCGCACGCAGCGGCAGCTGCAGCAAACGCTAAATCAAAATTGGTTAGATCAAACCTTATTAAATATTGCTAATCGGCTGCAAGACCCACAGACGAATTCACTATCGCAGTCACCTCAAGAACGCCATCAATCCATACGCTAGCGCCATAAAATTAAATCAATGATTCTTGGTCACAACCTTAATGGTTTCCTCACATAGAGATGTTGCATGAGGAAACCAACATGCCCTCAAACACACCAGCAAACACAGTTAGCGCCGTCAAGCTGAGTCTTCAGCAGCTGCTGAACCAGTATCGGCAGGGACGGCGCGACTTTCACGGCGTAGATTTGAGCGCATGTGACCTCAGTGGTCTCATCCTCATCGACATAGATTTCAGCTACGCTAATCTGTCCAGTGCCGATTTAAGCGGCACCGATTTGCAGTGGGCCAAGCTGCGCAGCGTCAATCTGGTCAAGGCTAACCTTAGCCGTGCCAATTTGCATCGCAGCATTTTGCGCCACGCTAATCTAACCGAAGCGATTCTGGTGGGTGCTAATCTCAGAGCCGCTGACTTTAGCGGGGCCAGGCTAGCTAGCGCTGACCTGGCTCAGGCGGATCTGTGGGGCGCGATCGCGCCGGAGGGCAGGCCGCTGCGTCGGCAGCGATCGCCCGCTCTGTTTCGGTAGCGCTACTCAACTCGCAGGCGGCGGGTGACGACCACGAGCCCATCGTCGCGGATGAGCAGCGCTGATACCCAGAGATTGTCTGCCTCGGCAGGCGCATTGCCTACCTTAAACAGACCGCCCGCCGTCAGCAGCTCTAGATCGAGCGGCCGAGCGGTAAAAAAGTCCTCAGCGGTCACGCCTTCATCGAGGGCTGCCCCGAGCAGATAGCGCTCGCCCAGTGGCTCTTGCACGATGGCATCAAACGGATAGCGCTCACCCGGCGAAACCCGCTCGGGTAAAAGGACGGTAACCGTGGGTGGGTTTTCGCCAGCGTTTAGCTGGTTGCGCTCGGACAAAATTTCTTGCGAAACCACCTGATTGTCTTCAAACTGCTGCCGCGAGCGAATCACCGACTCTAGCCGCAGCGTTCGCGGCTCTAGGCGCGTGCCGTCGATGTAAGTCACTGTTTCGGCCACATAGCCGCTATCGGTGCTATCCCAAGACTGCAGCTCAATCCGATAGGTTAGCGTCTCGTATTCCTGCCACAGCTGATCGAGGGCAGCGCGCAGACTGACCTGCGTAAAGCCGTCCTCGTTAGTAAACGACTCATCATAAAAGGACATTACCTGGTCTAGGTTCTGCGCATTAGCAGCGGTTTCTAGCTGCTCTAGTACGCTGACGAGCTCAGCCGGCGCGGTCTCGGGTGAGGCGGCATTCACCTGAGTCGCCCAGCAGGCGCTCAGGCCGGCTATACCTAAAGATAAAACTTGCCAGGGGCGACGGAAGGTCATAGCGATATCGTTCCTAAAATTCGTAGCCTAGCTCAGCGGGAAAGCCCCGCTTCAAGGGATAATGCCTTAAACCAAGTTAACCTGAGCTCGGGCGTTTCGGGTATCCCAATTATGGCCGACAGTCACCTCAATCGAAAACCCCACAAGCTGCTGATTGCCGCTAGCGGCACCGGCGGGCATCTGTTTCCGGCGATCGCAACGGCTGAGCAGCTATCAGACTATAAGATTGAGTGGCTAGGCGTGCCCGATCGGCTAGAAACCGAGCTGGTGCCGCAGCGCTATCCGCTCCATATGGTGCGCCTCGGCGGCGTGCAGGGACGCCTAGGGCTTGGCATTCTGCGGCTGCTGTGGCAGTTTTTGCGCTCGACGCTAGAGGTGCGACAGTTGCTGAAAAAAGGCAGCTTCCAGAGCGTTTTCACAACGGGCGGCTATATTGCAGCCCCAGCAATCGTGGCCGCTCGCAGCCTGGGCCTGCCGGCGGTGCTGCATGAGTCAAACGCGCTGCCGGGCAAAGTGACGCGCTGGCTCAGTCCCTGGTGCAGCCTAGTGGCACTGGGCTTTGCAGCGGCAGCGCGCTATCTGCCTAGGGCCAAAACGCTGTGCGTCGGCACCCCGGTGCGTCAGCAGTTTTTATCTGAGATTCAGACGGCATCAGAGCTGAGCCTGCCCGAGGGCGTGCCGGTCATTTTAGTGGTGGGCGGCAGTCAGGGGGCCGTAGCGGTCAATCGGCTGGTGCGAGCGGCGGCCCCAGCGTGGCTAGAGGCCGGGGCCTGGGTGGTACATCAGACTGGCAGCAGCGATCCAGAGACCGAGAGCCTCGTCCACCCTCACTATGTGCATCGGCCGTTCTATCACAACATGGCGGCGCTCTTACAGCGTGCGACGCTAGTGATTGGGCGGGCCGGGGCAGGGACTCTGACCGAGCTGGCAATCACGCATACCCCCGCCCTTTTGATCCCATACCCGTTTGCAGCTGACGATCATCAGGCCTTTAATGCGGCAGCTTTTGCCGAGGCCGGTGCCGCCCTAGTCTATCGCCAGGCAACACTGACGGCTGAGCAGCTGCAAGCGCAGGTGCTAGCGCTGCTGCAGGACCGCCCTCGGCTAGACAGTATGGCCGCTGCGGCCGGTAGTTTGGCAGTCAAAGACAGCGCTCAGCAGCTAGCAGAGCAAATCCGGCAGCTGAACGGGTCATCGGCTGTCTAAACGCATTTGGCTTAGACAAATTCGGCGCTGACGCTAAGGTCAAGGTTGCTGACGTTAGCGAGGAAGGCAATGCGATCGCCCTGATACAGAATTTGGGTGTTGGTGCCACCGCTGACGGTCTGTACCGTGTAGTCGCTAGCAGCCCCATGCAGCACCAGCTGATCGAGGCCGACCTGAAAGTCGTTGATGCCAGCATAGTCGCCAAAGCCATCCGCTGTGTAGTAGGCGCGATCAGCGTCACCGAGAATAAAGCGATCGGCCTCGAGACCACCAATCAGCGTATCGCGCTCAAACGCGCCAGCGTGATAGGCATCGGTGCCATTGAGGTGGTCAGACGCCTGCAGCGACGTCAGGGTGTCATTACCGGCACCGCCAACTAGCCAGTCGCTGCCAGGCCCGCCATTTAGAATGTCATCACCCTTGCCACCGAAAAGTTTGTCGTCTCCGTCTTTACCAGAGAGCGTATCGTTGCCTTTGCCACCAAAGATCGTGTCATTGCCGCTGCCGCCATTGACGTCGTCATCACCGGCCCCGGCAGCAATCCAGTCGTTGCCGCTGCCGCCTAAGACAGTATCGTTACCGTAGCCGGCATAGATCACATCGTTATCTTCATTGCCATCAATGGTGTCGTCACCCCAGCCGGCAAAAATGTAGTCATTGCCTTCATTGCCGCTGATTGTATCGTTGCCGCTGCCGCCGTAAACCCAGTCGTTGCCGCTACCGGCGTTGACAATGTCGTCGCCGCTGCCAGCAAAGATCAGATCGTTGCCGCCGTTGCCGTTGATGATGTTGTCTAGGCGATTGGCCCAAATGACGTCGCCATATTCGCTGCCGTTAAACAAAACTTGCGTACTTTTCCAAAAGCAGTAAGACACAGGAATCTCCTCAGTTTTCAGGGTTAATTCAGATTAAAAGCGCTGCGTTTTTTGTTGAGAGCACCGCGATTCGGCTCAAACTTGTCGCAGTTCGAGCGGGCTGATGAGCAGGTTAGATCCTGCAGACTATAGTCAGTTGTGGATGCACCTAGACGATCGATATGAGTGCGCTATGAGCGCTAGCTGTAGCTGGCCTAGTCGAAACGCCAAGCTCAACAGCAATCGCCTTTATTAGCAGATAGAAAATGCGGTGCTGGCTATCCTCAATTTGCAGATACCCATTGAACCTTCAAAGAATTGCAAAAGTCTAATGAACCCAGCCGCTTATGTAGCGGACGTTAGATAGACATCGCGGGGTAGACTTTAATCTAGGTGCTGGGTCATTGCCCTAAGCCGACCGGCTGAATAGAGCAAACAGACATGCCCCGGCGGCGCCGCCCGCGCGCTCTATACTTAAGTGTCACAGGAACAATCGCTGAGCCATGAGTAGCCAAAATATTTCTGATTCGCTGCAACCCGCCGCCGACGGTGCCGTTCCTCAACTTGGCCTATTTACAATGCTGCGGCTCGGCGTCTTCAATATGGGCTTGGGTATCATGTCGCTGCTGACGCTGGGGGTGCTCAATCGGGTGATGATTGATGAGCTGCGGGTGCCGGCACTGATTGCCGCCGGCACCATTGCAGTCCATCAGTTTATGTCTCCGGCTCGGGTTTGGTTTGGCCAGCTCTCTGATGCCAAGCCGCTGTTTGGCTATCATCGCAGCGGCTACATTTGGACGGGCATTGTCTCGATGTGGCTAACCGCATTTATTGCCGTTCAGGTGGTCTGGCAGATTGGCGCTAGCGTAGAAGCACAGGGCTGGGGAGCGCAGGTCTATCCTTGGGTCGCGCTGCTGGCGCTGATGTTTGCACTCTATGGTCTGGCTCTATCGGCCACCTCGACGCCGTTTACGGCGCTGCTCGTCGATGTCTCCGATGAGCGCACGCAGTCAAAGCTGGTCGGCATCGGCTGGAGTATGCTGATGGTCGGCATTATTGCCGGCGTAATCATTACGGCCATTGTGCTTAAGTCGCTCGGCGATGAGCCGTCGCTGCTGCAGCTGCGAGCGTCTATTAATCGCCTGTTTATTGTTGCTCCGGCCATCGTCTGCGGCCTGGCCGTACTCAGCACCTTTGGGATTGAGAAAAAGTATTCACGCCTGCGGCTGCGATCGCAGCTGCGCAATCGAGAAGACAGCATTACGCTGAAGACGGCGCTGAAGGTGCTGACGGCCAGCCGTCAAACCGGCCTATTTTTTGTGTTTTTGCTGACGCTGAGCCTCAGCCTGTTTATGCAGGATGCGGTACTAGAGCCCTACGGCGGCCAAATCTTTGGCATGAAAATTTCTGAAACCACGCAGCTCAATGCCTTTTTTGGCCTAGGTACGCTGTTTGGCATCATCGGTACTGGCTTCTTGCTGGCACCGCGTCTGGGTAAAAAGCGCACGATTAGAATTGGCTGCCTCTGGGCGGCCTTCTGCCTCGTGCTGCTTAGCCTATCCGGACTGACGGCCTCCCCGCCGGTACTGATGGCGGCAGTTTTAGCCTTTGGCTTAGCCTCTGGCGTGCTGACCACCGGGGCCATTTTGCTGATGCTCGATCTGACGGTAGCAGAGACAGCAGGCACCTTTATTGGCGCTTGGGGGCTAGCACAGGCGATGGCGCGCGGCGGTGCAACCGTCCTCGGCGGCGGCATGCTGTCGCTTGGCAAGCGAATTTTGGGGCTGTTTTCTACCGGCCCGATTCCTGACTCGCAGCTGCTGCCAGCCTATGCGCTCGTGTTTACGACTCAGGCTGTGGGCATGCTAGTGGCGATCGCAATTCTCAGCCGCGTGAATATTCGCGAATTTCAGCTGACGGCAAAAGAGGCGATCTCAGCCGCTTTAGAAAGTGATATGGACTAGCCCGAATGACGCTCAACTGGCAGCATATTTTAGACACCGCCGAGGCAGCAACCGCGCGAGTTGGGGCGCAGCTGCTCCAAGACTTTGGCAGCGCCACAGCCGAGACCAAGGCCGACGGCAGCCTTGTAACTCAGTCTGACCAATGGGCCGACGCCGAGCTGCGACGGCTGCTGCAAAAAGAATTTGCCGATCACGGCGTTTTGAGCGAAGAAGTTGAGCATGTGCTGCCAGATACGGACTGGTGCTGGATTATCGATCCCATTGACGGCACGACTAACTTCACTCGCGGGATTCCGCTGTGGGGCATTTCGCTAGCATTGCTATATCAGGGCACACCCGTATTTGGACACATTTACCTGCCGCCGCTCGATCAGCGCTTTCACGGCTATTGGCTAGAGCCGGCTGGCTGGGCTGGGCCAAGCGGTGCTTTCTGCGACCACCAGCCGATTCGCACTTCGACAGCGGAGCCATCGGGCACTCAGTTCTTCAGTCTGTGCGCGCGCAGCACCGCTGTCTTACAGCGGCCGTTTCCTTGCAAGATTCGCATGCTGGGCGTGGCAACTTATAACTTGCTGACCGTCGCTGCCGGCATTAGCGTTGGCGCGGTTGAAGCCACACCGAAGATTTGGGACATTGCTGCAGCCTGGGTCATTGCCAAAGCAGCCGGGGCCGCCTGGATACCGCTCGATCAGCCGTCTGTGTTTCCGCTTAAAAGCGGTAAAGACTACAGCCAAACAGCGTTTCCGACGCTGCTGATCAGTCGCGCTGCACTGGTTGCTCAGTTTCGACCGCTGGTCGAACCTGTGGGTCGCCGCTAGCTCTGTGGGTCGCCGCTAGCTCTGTGGGTCGCCGCTAGCTCTGCGGGTCGTCGCTAGTCGAACCCATGGGTTGCCGGCTGACTATCAGCCCGGGACGTTCCTACTTTGGCTTTGCTGCGGCTACGATAGCCAATAAGCTCTATTGAGCGGGATCGAGGGCGATTGAGAAGAAGCTGCGATCGCAGCTCAAGCTGTTGCTGAAGCGAACAGTTAAAGGGAAAGGATGGCAACTTTATGAAAATAGCAGCCTTCTCAAAAGAGCGCTTATCTCTTAGGGTTCCTCCCTTTGCCATCAGCCTCACTGCGATATTTTTAGCACTAGGGCTAATCGGTATTTTGCACCATGAGATGTGGCGGGATGAGCTACAGGCTTGGATGCTGGCGAGAGACAGCGCCTCTGTGCTCGATTTGTTTCACAATATGCGCTACGAGGGCCACCCGGCCCTCTGGCATCTCAGCCTATACGGGCTGGCGCGCATAACGCCCAATCCCATCGCGATGCAGCTCTTTCACTTAGCGATCGCGGCGGGCAGCGTCTTTTTAGTGGCTCAATTCTCCCCCTTTACTCGGCTGCAAAAGGGGCTGCTGGCCTTTGGCTATTTTAATTTCTACGAATACGCAATTATCAGCCGCAGCTATGGCCTAGGCGTTTTCTTGACGCTGCTTTTTTGTAGCTTGTATGGTCAGCAGAGCTGGCTGGCACCAAGGCCGTGGAGAACTCGCTTTTTGCCTGCCTGTTTAGCGTTGGCGCTTTTAGCCAATACCAGCGTCTACGGGCTGCTGCTCAGCCTGCCGCTGGGGCTGGGGCTGGGGCTGACGCTGGCGCAGCGGCGCTGGTCGGTCGCTCGGGGGGTGAGAGCCGGCATTGGCCTCAGCGGACTGATGACAGGCTGGCTGCTCTGCTACTGGCAAATCGGCCGCTTAAATCTAGCTGATGCAAACTTCCAAACCGCTCAAAGTTCAGCTGCCTCTCTCGCCAAAAGCTGGTTTGAGCCAATTCAAAAGCTCTCTGAGACCGGCATAAAAATTTGGTATAGCTACGTGCCTATTCCTGCGTTCTGGCGGGATCGCTTTTGGAATTCCAATGTCTTATCAGCGTTAGATCATCTGCCGGTTATTGGGCATCGCACCCTAGATGACAAAGTGGCCATTCTGCTGGCGCTGCTGCTGGTTGGGCTAGTGGTAAGAGCGCTGTGGCACCAGCCCAAGTGGCTGCTGGTCTACGGCGCTGGCACAGCGACCCAACTGGCGTTTATTTACTACTTTCATATCGGCAGCCTGCGGCACCACGGTCATCTGTTCATTTTGCTGGTGGCCTGCCTGTGGCTAGCGGCAGCCGATCGCGACCGGCGCGCGCAGGCTGAGAGCTACAGGCGCAACTACGAGGCGCAAGGGCGAGCCGAGCTGGCTTCGTACCGGCTGCAAAAGCAGCTGCTGAGCGGTCTGCTGGTGCTGCATGTGATTGCTGGCCTATTGGCCTACAGCGCCGATCTGCGATTGACCTTTTCAGCCAGTCGGGCAACGGCCCATTTTTTGCGATCGCACAGTCTCGATCAGCAGGTGCTCTTTGGCTATCGAGACTTCAATGTCTCAACCGTGTCTGGCTATCTTAATCAGCCTATTTACTATCCCAACCTAGAGCGATTTGGCAGCTTTTGGACCCTGCATAAAAGTATGGAGCCCGAGGCCGTTAACCAGCAGGTTGAAGCGTTTGTGCAGCAGCAGCAGCGACCGGTCGTACTGCTGCTAACAGCGCCCATCGAGCGACCGCTGGCCGGAGTCACGCTAGATCTGCTGGGCTACTTTCAAAGTCAGATCCTCAAGCGAGAATCGTTTTATGTATATCTAGCGCAGCCGGCTGCGCACACTGGCAACGCCTCTCCTCAGCCAGCGCCAGATGAGGAGGAGAGAGCTCGTTCCTAGCCGGCTGAGCCAGCTGACAATTCCAGACCGTCTCAACCGGCTGACAATTCCAGATTTTTCCCAGGTATCCGAGCGCAACGGTATACAATTTTTAGAATTACCCCATCGGCTCAAAACTCATGACACTTCAGGTTGGCGACCCGGCTCCCGATTTTAGCCTGCCCGATGCGGACGGCAATACTGTCAGCCTTGCCGATTTCAAAGGTCAGCGCGTCGTTTTATACTTCTATCCGCGAGACAACACGCCCGGCTGTACCAAAGAAGCCTGCGCTTTTCGCGATGCCTATGCCAACTATCAGCAAAAGGGCGTTGCGGTGCTCGGCGTGAGCGCAGACGATGCCAAATCTCACCATAAGTTTGCCGCAAAGCACGGCCTGCCCTTTCCGCTGCTGGTTGACGAAGCTGCCAAAGTGGCCGAGGCCTACGGCAGCTATGGCCTGAAAAAGTTTATGGGCCGAGAATATATGGGTATTAGCCGCAGCACGTTTGTGATTGGGCCTGACGGTAGGCTAGAAAAGATCTATCGCAAAGTCAAGCCCGAAGCCCATCCAACAGACGTGCTAGCCGACCTCGAAGCTCTTTAACTCTTATGAACCGCGCCTGGCGACCGATTAGAACCCTGCTTGGACTGCTGCTACGACGACCGATTGTGGGCACTAGCGTTATTCCTCGCCTACCCAGCGGTGAGATCGTGCTGATTCGCCGTCGCGATAGCGGGCGCTGGGGACTGCCGGGCGGCATCATTGACTGGGGCGAAGATATTGCTGCAGCGGCCAGGCGCGAGCTCGCAGAAGAAACCGGCCTGCACGTTACCTCACTCGGTCGCTTGGTGGGCATCTATTCGCACGCCGAGCGCGATCCGCGATTTCACGCCATTTGCATTGTCATAGAAGCGCAAGTAGAGGGCTCGTTTCACATCCAAGATGTGGCAGAGGTGATGGAAGTGAAAGCCTTTTCTGCCGACGCGATTCCCAAGGAGGCGCTGGCGCACGATCACGGACAGCAGCTGCAGGACTACTTCCAAGGGGCGACCATTTTAGCTTAGGCTGGCCTACTTGCCCGGTGACTTTTCAAAAAATAAACTTCAAAAGATAAACTCCAGGCGCAGCTGCCACCCTGCAGCTGACCGGTCTAGCCAAATCTGCCGAATAAATTCTCGAAAGAAGAATCGACGCTCGGCCTCAGAGAGATCTTGCCAAAACTGCGGAATGGCGACAGCCTGCGCCAGCTCCTGCAGGTTAACCGGCGGCAGCGCTGCTTGCTGCTGCCTCAGATCGGCTAGCTCCGTGCGCAGCTGATACGATCGCAAACTGGCCGTTTCGGTATCTAAAACGCCGGCTTTGACCAGCTCCGGCAGCTGAGCCAATACCGACTGCGTTTGCTCGATTTGGGTAATCAGCGCGCCTTTGGCACCTTCAGCCGGGGCCGAACCCAGCTGCGCTACGGCTGCAGGCAGGGTGGCACAAATCTGAGCAATCGTTTCGGCTAAGACCGCCTCATAGGGAATCGACTGACACCGCTGCTCGCAGGCAACCGGACGCAGATAGAGATAGGTTTTGCTGCGACGCGGTGCCGATACGCGGCTAATTTTCATTGCCGAGCCGCAGGCAGCGCAGGCGACGAGGCCGGCGAGCGATCGCGGGGCGCTCGCGGTTTTGGGGGGAAGCTGCCGGTTGCGGCGCAGCAGCCGATCTACCTGAGCGGCCTCTGCGCGCGAGACAACGGCCTGATGCGTGTCGGGCACTGTGCGCCCATCTCGATAGGCCGTATCGCCTCGATAGACCGGATTTTCTAGCCAGCGCCGTCCGGTCGACACAGCAATTTTCTTGCCATAGCGCCGCTCTAGATGGCGCACAGCTCCGCGCAGCGAGCCGTACAAAATGAACTGTTCAAAAAAGGCTTTCACTACGGGGGCAGCGCTGCGATCGAGCAGATAGCGGTCTTTGCCGCGTCGATAGCCGTAGGGTGCCCTACCGGGCGGCGGCTGCGCCTGCATGCGATTGCGGGCATGGCCTTGGCGAATGCGACGGCTGCGCTGATTGCGCTGAATTTCAGCCAGCAAAGTCATCAGCTGCGCGCGACTGGCTGCGATCGCATCGCTGGTGCGATAGTCTTGCTCGGTTGCAATCACGATGATGCCGAGCTGCTCAATGGCGGCTAGCCGTTCACCCACTGCCGCTAGCGAGTCGCCGAGCTCATCTAGCTGACGCACCAGAAGATAGTCGGGCGGCGACTGCTGCGCATCTAGAAGCAGCTGCTGCAGCTGGGGACGGGTCTCAACAGCGGCGGTGGCTAGATCTTGATAGACCTGGGCGACTTCCCAGCCCCAGATCGCTGGCGGTGGCGTCGTTTCTAGCAGCGGATCGCTATAGAGATAGGCAATAATGAGCAAGCAGCTGGCTCTCAAGAAGGCTGATTGAGGCAATGCGCGATCGCACAGCGCCCGGATCTAACAGTAGCGCATAGCCGCTTAAGCCCCCAAAAAATTGCCTTGCTGCGCCAGTTCTGAAGAATGACTTACAGCTGCTGCCGGGATGCCCAATTAGTCGTTAAGGTAGACTCACAGCAGAGTTGCCGGCGGCTATTCCTTTGATTATGGCTAACCAAATTCTCATATCAGCAGGCAGCGGTTTGATAGTTAGCGGCATGCTCTTACTGGCTGGCTGCGGGTCGCGCTCTACGGAGATAGTCTCATCGCCGGAGATGCCTACGCCTGAGGCTGACATGCCGGCTGAGGCAACGCCGCCGACAGACGCGCCGACCTCAGCGCTGAGTGAGCCCGCGATGCCATCGTCTCAGGCCAGCGATCCCAGTGAGACGACCCAGCGACCGAGCCCAGTTCTGCCCGACAAGCAAGACTGCGGCCGGGCAGAAACCCAGCAGGCAATGAACCGCTGCGCCCAGCAAAACTATCGACAGTCAGACGATGCCCTGAATGATTTGTATCAGACTGTCCGAGCAGACCTCAGCGAGGCAGCTGAAGCCAAGCTGATTGAGGCTGAGCAGGCCTGGCTTGACTTTCGCGATCAGAACTGCGACTTCGAGCGCAGTCAGTTTGAAGGCGGCTCGCTGGCACCGCTGATTCACGCCAGCTGTTTGGAGCAGCTAACTGACGAGCGCCTAGCCGAGCTGCAGCAGCCCAGCATGCCAGAAACGGCCTATGAGCAGGTCGATCAGCAGCTCAATCAGACGTACCAGGCGCTACAGACGGTACTGAGCGAGTCCGAGCAGGCGCAGCTGACTGACGTGCAGCAGACCTGGCTA
>JAAHIA010000380.1 GCA_010671975.1 Leptolyngbya sp. SIO4C1
CTCAGGGTCGTGTGATTGGCACCTGGGCTGATGTGCTCAACCGAGCCAACCTGGGCATGGAAGTCATGCATGAGCGCAATGCTCACAACTTCCCGCTTGACCTGGCCTCAGCTGAAGCTGCGCCGGTTGCGCTGGTTGCTCCTGAGATTGCTGCGTAGGCGATTGCTTTGGCCCCACGGCCTAAGTTGATTGAACCGCGTACCGAAAGCGCCCCCTGCAGAGCAGCGGGCGCTTTTTGATGTTTAAAAGCTTAGCGCTATCTACGGCCGGCCTTTCTTAAACTGCAGCCAGCAAAACGAGGGCAGCGCTCGATCGGCTGGCGGCAGCGGGGCTGAAAAGTGCAGCGAATCGTCGCGCTCTAGTCGCGATCGCAAACAGACGCCGCGTGCGCTCTGCGACAGCTCATCAGGAATCACCAGCGCGCAGACGCCGCCCGGGCTGAGCAGGTTAAAGCAGCGTTCTGCAAACAGCCAGTCGAGCCGCAGCTGGGTACGGCTGCGCTGACCGTCGCTGCGAGGTGCCTGATGGGCATACTGCTCGGTGCGATAGAAAAAATCCGTTACAAATGAATACTGGCTTTGATAGAACAGCCAGGCGTTTACCAGTTCAGCGTCAGTTTCTAGGAGCGATCGCTTAGAGGTCTTTAAGGTATCGGCGCTGATTTCGCGGCGAGCGGCCATGTCTTGAAACTGCTGCAAAAACTCGTCAGTCGTAGGCTTAAAGCCACCCCAAGGCGGCGCAGAAAGAATGACGTTAAAGCCACCCTTTGCAATCACTGCGTTAAAGAAATAGCCCCAGTGCAGCGGATAGAGCAGCTCGAGATCTTCTACTCGCAGCAGCCGGCGCGCCGGTCGGTCGCTCAGCTGAGTTTCTCGATATTGAATCCCCAGCTTCTGGCTAAATTCATTCAGCAGCAGCTCATTGAGCTTATTTTGCGCCTTGCGATCGAGGCGGTTGATGTGATCTCGCAAAAATTCGCGCTGAGCGTATTGAGGAATGCCCTGCAGCTCTTTGAGCAGAGACGTCTGAGACTGGTAGTGTTCAAGACTGATGTGTTTTTCAGCCAGAATCGTGCGATAGCTGTCGGCTGCCAGCGGCTGCAGCAAATTGCCCTGCAGGGCAGCGTCGCTGCCTTTAGTTTTAATCCGATCGAAGCCGCGCTCATCGATGCGAATAAAGCCGACCAGGCTGTTGCCAGCCAAGATATTAAAGTCGAGGTTGGGCAGCAGTTCGACCTCGGCTGGCTGCTGTGCGATCGCGCTCAGGCTAATCAAAAGCTGCAGCTGCGTCATTTCTACCGCAGCCCGCAGCAAATCGACGCCATAGAGATTGTTCTTGAGCAGGCGGCGATAGATCCCCTGCATGAGTGAGGGCTGTTCGGCACGCAGCCCGCTGAGCCAAATGTCAAGCTGCGCATCTCGGTGCTGGGTCAAGTGACCAATCAGGACGCAGTAAACGTCGGCGAGCCGCTGCAGGCTGGCCAGTAAAAAGGTGCCGGCACCGCAGGCCGGATCTAGAATGCGCAAGCTGGGTAGCGCTTCTTGAATCAGCCAGCGGCAGTGTGCCAAATCGCCTTGAAACAGCAGATCGCTGAGTGATTCCTCTGATGCTGATGCGTCAGCGGCTGAACCTAGCTGCGTCAGAATATGCTGATCTAGGGCGCGATCGCAGCACTGCTCGACCAGACGCGGGTTGGCCGGGTAGCCGTCGCTGGTGCGGTGCAGCACGTGCTGCTCAAACAGCTGACTCAGCGCGGCCGACTGCCAGGGATTCAAAATAGACTGCCAGATCGGCTCGCCAAACCAGACCAAAATCGCCTCAAAGGGCGCATCGGGAATGGCAATAGCCGGATACTGCTGCTCTAGCGGATGCGTATAGAAGGCGTTGCCCAGATAGGGCAGGCTGCCCAGCGCTGCGCACACTGACTTAGGTCGCTCTACTAGCGGCAGAGAAAAGCCTTGTGTAAACAGCGGTCTGAGGATCTGCTGAAAAAACAAATCGCGACCGCGCTGCTGGCTTTGGCCCAGCTTGTTGTGTAAATACCAAATATCGCCGCGATCTAGCAGCCCCCGCCGCTGCAGAGAAAACATAAAAATGAGTCGGCTCAGCAGCAGCGTGGCATACCACTGCCGGTCGGCAGCGTTGCTGATACCTTCAATGGCAGCGGCTAGCTGATCGTGCTGCCGTTCAAAAGTTGCGGTCAGCGTGGCCTGCTCGGCAGGGGGCCGCCAGTCGGGCAGCAGGCTAAAGGGACCGGTCCCGTCGTAGGCGGCTAGCTTCTGCAAGCGCACCTGCCAGCACTCAAGCGGCTGTCCCGAGATATAGAGCCAGCTGCAGGCTACTGTCTGCTCGCCAAGGCGCTGCTCCTGATACCAATAGCTTTTAGACAGCTGACGATCGACAAAAATCAGCAGCGGCTGGGTTTGCTGCTGGCTGACTGTCTGATAGAGCCGATGCCGCAGCTTGGGCGTGAGCTGAGCAGTGCTGCTGAGCTTGACTTGCCACACCGCTGCTAGGCCACGCTGAGCAATGCAGTGACAGCGATAGCGCTGCTTAAAAGCCCGCGTTGCGATCGCGGTTGCGATCGTGTCGGAGTTTGGCATTGACCAGCCTAGAGCTTGACTAAACAGCGAGGCCAAATCTAGCGATCGCAGCAGGGTCTGCGCCAGCTGATGATCGAACTTCATGGCGGCAGCCGCTATCCAATCCGGCTAGACTCTGCCTGCTGTGTCTTCATGGCCATTGCATACTGGCGAAATCGCTCTAGATCTGCCTGCAGCGTTGACTCTACAATGCGCCGTAAAAAGCCGCTGTCCATCAGCCTAGCCAGCACTCGGGGCACTGCATAGGCAATCGTCATCTTAACGGTGCTGGTGCCCTTGTGATCGTAGAACCGGATGGCGCCTCGATTTGGCAGTCCGTCTACCGATTCCCACTGCAAAATTTGATGCGGTATGACGCTCAGCGTGCGCGACAGCCAGGTAAATTCCCAAATGCCCGAAGCCAGCTTCCAGCGAGACAGCTCCGGCTTGTCCGCTAGCACCTGCACAGAATCAATCCACTTCATCCACTTTGGCATTTCCTCAAGATCGGACCAAAGCGCCCATACTAAATCTATGGGCACATCCAAATCGACATATACGCTGTGCTCAAGCCAGTCAGCCATAGGGTGAGAAGATAAAGGGCGCAAATACTGGGGCTGTTTCCACTCTAAAAGCTAACCTCAAAAATCACCAGTCAAAACGCTTACCTAAACGCGGATAGAATTGCCTGCGCTGCCTGCCGTCCCGACATGGTTGCTCCTTCCATGCTGTCAATGTAGTCTTGCTGAGTATAGCTGCCAGCCAAGAAGAAATTGTCGATTGGCGTCTTTTGATCGGGGCGATAGGGATCCATGCCGGGCGCTTCACGATAGAGCGACTTGGCCAGCTTGACCACGCTGTACCAGGTCATGTTGAGGTTGCGCGAAGTGGGAAACAGGTCGTGAACCTGCTGCAGCACATGCTGAGCAATCTCCTCGTTGCTTTTTTTGATGAACGGATCGCCCGGCGTCAGCACCAGCTGCATCAGCGACCCCTCGCCCGGCTTGTAGTAGTCTTGCGGGCTGCCCAGGGCCAGGTCAGCAAAGCAGGAGAAGTCGGCGTCGGCCGTGTAGAGCAGGTTGTCGAGACCGGCGGCCTTGAGCTGCTTTTGCTTGTCAGGATCTTCTAGCTCCGTCACCCAGCCGTCAAAGCGCAGCTGCACCGTGGCCACCGGCACCGCGTCCAGCTTGTAGATATTGTCAAACTCAGACCAGCGGCGCCAGTCCTGCGGCAGCAGTCGCTGGATGCCAGGCACGTCACAGGCCGCCAGGTAGGCATCGGCGGTGATTGTCTCTTCAGCTTCACCATCAGCCACTACCAGACCTGTGACCCGGGCCGTCTCGCCTTCCGCTTCAAACAAAATTTGGCGGGTTTGCCGGCGAGTGTGAATTTTGACGCCGCGCGCCTCTAGATAGTCGACGATTGGCTTGTGCAGGTATTCTGCTGGTGAACCAGCCAGCAGGTTTAGCTTCGAGGCCTCTGTCTTAGTGGCAAACATCTGAAAGATCGTGAGCATACAGCGGGCCGAAATATTTTCAGTGTCGATAAACCCGAGCGCATAGGCGATCGGGTTCCACATCCGCTTGAGGCTGCCGTTCGAGCCGCCATGGCGGCGGAACCAGTCAGCAAAGCTAAACTTATCGAGCGATCGCACCTGCCTCATCGCCCCCTCGTAGTCAATCAGACCGCGTACGACCGGGCTAGTTGCCAGCGCTAGCGAGTTTTGCAGCTTGTCACGCAGTGAAAGCTGCGGCGTGGTAAAAAACGCCTTCAGCCCGTTGAATGGCGCCCCCAGCGGAAACCGAAAGTCTAGCTGCCGCACGTCGCCGCCGCGATTGACGAAGGTATGGGTATGCTGCTTCGGCAGCAGATGCTCAAACGCGCCCACTTTTTTCATCAGCTCAAACAGGTTGGCATAGTTATAGAAAAAGACATGCAGCCCCATCTCAATGTGGTTACCGTCTTTGTCTGTCCAGCTGCCCACCTTACCGCCCACGAACGGACGCGATTCAAACAGCTCAACCTGATGGCCGGCGTCAGCCAAATCCATTGCAGCAGCCATTCCGGCTAGCCCAGCGCCAACAATTGCAACTCGCATGCTTTCGTCATTTGTGAGTAGGACTTTACACATTGTAATAATGTGTGGTCCTTTTTTCTCAAAGAAGACGCAGCCTCAGCCTTTTACTCTAAGCCGACTGTGTAGTACAGCATCAGCGGCTGCAGATCCAGCTGCTCCGGGGTGGCGGCTTCGGTCTCAAAGAAG
>JAAHIA010000381.1 GCA_010671975.1 Leptolyngbya sp. SIO4C1
TCTTAAGGTCAAGCGAGCCACAACGGCCATTCCGGGGCGGGCCATCACCCGCGTCATCCCAGTGCCTGCCGAGCTCGACGATCAGGAGCTGCGGGAAATGGTGCTCAACCAGGAAGCAAGCCTCTATCTGCCCTTTCCGCGAGAAGAGGCCGATGTTGACTACCAGAAGCTCGGCTTCTTCGTCGATGAAGACGGCATTGAGAAAGTACAGGTTTTGCTAGTTGCGGTGAAAAAAGACGTCACCGACGCCTATGTAGAAACGTTTCAACAGGCGGGCCTGATGCTAAATGTGCTCGAAACCAGCAGCTTTGCGCTGATTCGCACCATTCGCGAGCAGCTGCGACAGTTTACTCCCCAGGAGGCGGCGGCGATTGTCGATATTGAGTTTGAGAGCACAGAAATCTCGATTGTTGTCGACGGCATTCCGCATTTTTCCCGCACCGTCCCCATGGGCACCTATCAAATTCAAAGCGCGCTGAGCCGAGCCATGAATCTGCCGCCCTCTCGCAATACGGAACTGCTGCAGGGAATGACGGTTCCCGCCACGACGATGGACAGCGTTGGCACGCCGCAGCTGGGCGGCACCAATCCTGGCACGGCAGCGATGCTGAGAGTGCTGGGTGAGCTAGCCGATGAGCTGCGGCGCTCAATTGATTTCTATCTCAATCAGGGTGAGGACATGGAGGTGGCGCAGCTGCTGCTGGCTGGGCCGGGCAGCGCGATTGGGCAGCTAGACGAATTCTTTGCTCAGCGCCTGAGCTTGCCAACTAGCCCGATTGACCCGGTTGCGGCGCTCTCTCTAGAAGTGGGCGAAGAGATTGAACCAGCGCAGCGCCCTGGATTAGCGACGGTGTTAGGTCTAGGACTGCGAGAGGTATAGAGCATGTATAGCGTTGACATTAACTTTCTTAACGATCGGCAGGAGCGCCAGTCTGAAATTGTCAAAGCGCCCACTCCAGGCGCGGCTGGCGATCGCAAACCGCTGTATATCGGCCTGGGCGTGCTGGTGGCAGCACTGGCTGGGGTTGGCGGCTTTTGGGGATTTTTAAAATATCAGGAGCGCAGTTTGTTAGCTCAGCAGGCTGAGCTAGATGCCCAGCTGGTCGTCCTGCAGCGAGAGCTGGCGCAGGTTGAGACGATTCGGCAGCAGACGGCCGCAGTGCGCGAAGAAAGCCGGGCTTTAGCCGCCGTCTTTGAAAAGATTCGCCCTTGGTCTGCCATTGTTGCAGATGTGCAAAATCGCATTCCTACCAAGGCGCAAATTGACACGATTCAGCAGACCGAAGGAGAGGCCGTCCTGCCCACCGACGGCAGTGAGCCAGTGCCTCCCCCGGCTGGCGGTATCTCTGTTCAGGGAACGGCCTGTTCTTTTGACGATGTCAATGACTTTGTCTTGACCCTGCAAAATTCTCCCTTTTTAGAGAGCGAGTCGGTTGAATTGAAAGGCTCTAGCCTAGGCGAAGCTGTTTTAGGCCGCTGCCCCGGTGAAGCCAGTCGAGACGAGCCGCTGAGGCTGGTGGATTACACTATCGGCGGCAATATTGAAAGCGTTCCCGTACAAGAGCTAGAGCGGCTGTTGGCGGAGTTAGAGAATCAGCAAGCCTCGGTTGGCTTAGCTGCCAGAATTGAAGCCCTTCTAGAAACAGGAGCCATCGAGTAATGACTGCGAGCGGAGATTTTATTCCTAACGATACAGAATTTGAGGGTGAACCGATCTATCCGGTCGCGTTTGGCATTGAGCTGACGCCAAAGATTCTGGGCATCATCGCTGCGATCGCAGGCATTGCCTTGGCGGCCTTCTTGTTTTCTCGATTTGTGCAGCCGGTGCGCGAGCGCAACCAAGAACTGCGCGCCGATATTGCCGTGAAAGAGCAGCAGCTTGCCAACCAAGAAGCAGAGCTGCAGGAAGTCGAGCGCATTAAAGAGGAGCTGCAGGTTGCGCTTCAGCAGCGGCGCAACGTCTACTCTTTGTTCGCCGATGAAGACTCGATGGATACGCTGCTGCTAGACATCAATCAGCGAATTAAAAGCAGCAACGCATCGCTCAACGAGATACGCAATCAGGTGAGAGCGCGCGGCGTGCCGCCTATCCTCATCGAAGCGCAGCTCAACCAGTTCAATCCTCAAGGAGAAAGTATTGTCAACGACGGTTCCCTGGGTGAAGTCCTCAACGGCAAGCTAAAGCGAGAAAACTACACCGTGCAGTTTACCGGTGATTTTGCGCAAACGCAGTCAATCTTGAGCAATATCGAGCGGCTTGAGCCGCTGCTGCTGCTCCAGAACTTTCGAATTGCTTCTGATGAATCCGTGACTGAGACGGTGATTGGTCCTAACGGGCAGGTTGTTGGTCGCCCTAAGCCCCGATTGACCACTTCATTTGATGTAGATGCGCTGATTCCCACCACCGATCCAGATACGCTACCGACGATTGCCCCACCGCCCCCTCCAGAGGGCGAAGAAAACTCTGCTGAGTAGAGGGCCACGGCCATCAGTGACCGCGTCTGCGCGACGCAAGCTAAACAGTATCCAGAAGGAGTGAATTGTGAAACGCCGTTTCAAACTTGGAAGTCTAATGGCAGGCAGTGCCTTTGCCATTTTAGCAGCACAGCCCGCTCAGGCCGCTGCCACGCTGATTGAAGAAGTTAAGCTCAGCCCGACAGAAGAAGGGCTATCGCTGGCTCTGAATACGTCGGCGGGCGAGTCGCCCCAGGTCTTTGCCGCCAGTAAAGGCAATAGCTTACAGGCAGATATTGTCAATGCGCGGCTAGCGCAGGGTAAGTCTTTTGTACAAAAGAATCCGACGCCGGGGATTGCCTCGATTCAGCTAGAAGCGATTGATGCTGACAGCGTGCGGCTCACCATTGACGGAGAGCAAACCGTGCCGGTCAGCCAGATTCAAAAGCTGGATGGACAGGTGCTCATCAGCCTAGATACGCGGCCAAATGCGGCTGAGCTGCAGGCGCCTTCTGTGATACCAGAGACGATAGAGACCGTACCCGGAGAAGCCGTTCAGCTGGCCCAGGCAGAAGAAGAAGCGCCCGATGAAGACGTCATCATTGAAGACGAGACCGAGGAGCCGGTGCCCGATGTTTTGGTGCCCGACCCAGAGATCATTATTGACGGCAACCCCGTTGCAGCGCCAACGTTCAACGGCGCACCGCCGTTTTTGCCTAGAGCCGTGGCACCGCCGGTTGGCGATATGTCAGTCTCAGACGTTGACGCTGGCCTCGATGTGATTGATCTAGGTACCGCTGAGCGAGTGCCTCGGCTGGTTCTGCGGGATGCCCCAGCGCGCGAAGTGCTCGCCCTGTTAGCCCGAGCTGCCGGCCTCAATCTGGCCTTTACAGACGCCAATGCAGAAGAAGCCAGTGAAGAGGTGCGAGTCACGCTCGATATTGAGAATGAGCCCGTCCAGAACGTCTTCAACTATGTGCTACAGATTGCTGACCTAGAAGCCAACCGGGTTGGACGCACTATCTTTGTGGGCTCACAGCTGCCAACGGGCGCGCGCAACGTAATTGTGCGCAGCATTCGCCTTAATCAGGTAGACGTGTCTACGGCCGTCAACTTTTTGGTGGCAATGGGGGCTGAAAGCGCCGTCTCTCGCGAGCGCCTAGTCACCAGCGTGAATGCAGTAGAAGTAGGCGAAGGCGCTGATATTACCGAGTCTCAGACCACAACCGAAGCGCGAATTGAAAATCAGCGAGTTGACTATGTCGATACCTCCCCGCTGCTGCGCGGACTGCAGGCGATTGGTGAAGAGCGCACCAACTCAATTACGCTAATTGGCACGCCGCGCCAGATACAGATTGCTACTGCTCAGCTCACCCAAATTGATTTGCGCCGTCGTCAGGTGGCCGTTAACGTGCGCGTCATCGATGTCGATCTCAATGCGCTCGATCGCTTTGGCACTAGCTTCTCCTTTGGCGTTGGAGATATCGGTTTTCTAGGCACGGCTGGATCGGGTGTCATCAATTTTGGTGATGATACCCCCGCGTCTGGTACCCTCAGTCCGACAGGACCTCTAGGAACGCCTATTCTGCCAAACGCGCCCGGTGCCTTCCAGTTTGCGAGTCAATTTTTGCTACAGCTGCAGGCAGTGGTAACCAACGGTCAGGCAAAAATTCTGACTGACCCGACGCTAGTCGTTCAAGAAGGCCAGACTGCTGCGGTACAGCTGACGGAAGAAGTTATCACTAATATCGAAATCGAGCGAGAGGGGATTGGCGATGAGTTAGTCTCAACAGTTACTTTTGAGAAAGAAGATGCTGGTCTGAACCTACAGGTCCAAATCGAGCGGATTGACGACAATGGGTTTGTCACGATGTCGGTTGCGCCGAGTATTTCAGCACCAGTTGGCACTTTTGATATAGACGTGTTCGGCGGACAGGCAGTTTTGTTGTCTGATCGTCAACTGTCTTCTGGTCAGATTCGCGTGCGCGATGGTCAGACTTTAATTCTCTCTGGAATTATTCGGGAGAATGACCGAGTTGATGTATCAAAAGTACCTATTTTGGGCGATTTACCACTGATTGGTGCCTTGTTCAGGAGCACTTCGCGTCAAAATCAGCGCCAAGAAGTCATTGTGCTACTGACGCCTCAGATTCTGGATGACTCGGATGAAAGCGTCTATGGCTACAGCTATACCCCCGGTGAGGATGTGCAAGAGCTTTTAGAAGATCGCGCTACGCCATAGTGTTATCTTTTGTTTCATTTTCAATTTATCGGCCAGAAGCCCTATGAGCTAAGGTTTCTGGCCGTTTTCAATTGATAAGCAATAGCAATATTTCTCTATGAAGACGTGAATTTTCCTAAAAATCGCT
>JAAHIA010000382.1 GCA_010671975.1 Leptolyngbya sp. SIO4C1
AAAAGCGCTTGATGGTTTCAAAAAGCTAAATGAGCCTGGCAGTCTCTCTAAAGTACTCACCAACCTCGCCGACCTTCTTCAAACCCAGTGCCAGCCCGCCGATCTGGCTGCCGCCCGCCAATACGCCGAAGAAGCCTTGTCAATTGATCAAACCCTGGACCCCGCAGCGGCAGAGATTTGGAAAACCTACACCGTCCTTGCCAAGATTGCTGAGAAGCAAGGCCGAACCGCCGAAGCTCGAACCTATCGACAGCAGGCGCGGCAGGCAAAAGCGGCGTTTGCGGGCACGCAGTATGAGCTACGACGTCATGCTCCGCTGATTGCGACAGCCATTGCGGCAGTTACAGGTAATGCTGAGGTTCGCCAAGAGCTAGAAGGGTCTTTAGCTCAGTTTGGTGCTGCATATCAAAAGCTCGCGGCTGCTATTCGTCGTATTCTCAATGGCGATCGCAACGAAGCGGCAATTCTCGACCCTTTGAATTACAGAGATTCCATGATTGTCATGGCAATCTTACGCGGTATCGAAGACCCGGCAAGCTTATCGGCGCTGCTAGAAGCTGCTAGCGAGTGATCCTTTCGTTCGCCGCTCGCTCTGCAATGGCTCACCCCAAAGGAATCACTCTCACATCCAACACCCCTGGCTTCCCCACATAGGTGCGTCGCTTGCATACCACCAGTGCGCCGGGTCGTCCACATAGCCCCGCTTCACAGGACTGTTGCAGCCAGTCCACAATCGAGCGGGCCAGACCTAAAATTACCGATTTCCTTCGAGAGATTGTCCGCGATCGCAATCAAATGAAGAGGGTTCTCCCTGATCGCGGAGCTGTAGAGCGTCAGCCGCTGCTGTGCCTGCAGAAAGCAGCCAATCGTTCTGGGCATCCTAACCCTGTCACCGTTCGTCGATGCTCATGCCATACAACCCCGACAAACACCACCGTCAGTCAATTCGCCTCAAGGGGTACGACTATTCATCCGCCGGGGCCTATTTCATCACCCTCTGTACGTTTCAGCGCCAGCACCTATTTGGACAGATTACCGATAGCACGATGCGATTGAATGAATTTGGCCAAATCGTTGCAGAAGAATGGATGCAATCCACCATCATTCGGCAGGAAATTGATTTCGATCAATGGGTCATCATGCCAAACCATCTGCACGCCATTGTTTTGATTAACCCGACCAATTCCGGCCCGACCAATTCCGTGGGGTCGCACGGCCCAACCAATTCCGTGGGGTCGCACGGCCCGACCAATTCCGTGGGGTCGCACGGCCCAACCAATTCCGTGGGGTCGCACGGCCGTGCGACCCCACAAACGGGTATTGCATACCGCAGACCCCGATCGCTGTCATCATTTGTCGCTGGGTTCAAATCTGCCACCACCAAACGCATCAACACCGTACGCAATTCAGCCGGCAGCTCGGTTTGGCAACGCAATTATTACGACTGCATCATCCGCAGCCAAAAATCTCTCCAGCGTATTCAGCAATATATTCAAAACAACCCCGCTGCTTGGCAAAATGACCAGCTAAATCCGTCTAATCCACCCAGGTAGGGACGCACGGGCCGTGCGTCCCTACCTGGCCGTGCGTCCTCGCCACTCTAAATCGTCACGCCTTCTAGCGCCTGATCGGTCAGCTCATAGAGCGACTGCAGCTTTTCCACCATCTCTTCATCGGCGTTCCACAGCCCCCGACCGCTGGCTTCAATCATGCGGCCAACGATATTGCGAAAGGCTTCTGGGTTAGCTTGTCGCAGCTTTTGGGCCATCTCCGCATCGAGCGCATAGGTCTGAGCCGCCTGGTCATAGACCCAGCTGTCTTGAAAACTCACGGTGCCACCCCAGCCAATCAGCGCGGTCATCCGCTGCGAGATTTCATAGGCCCCGCCCGAGCCCTGCTCAACCATCGCTTCGGCCCACTTAGGGTTGAGCAGCTTGGTGCGATATTCCATTCGCAGCAGATCTTCGAGCCGGCGCGGCGTGGTGTCTTTTGAAAAACTCTCGACAAAGCTGGCAGTGACGCGCTTGCCCTGACGGGTCTCGGCCGCCTGCTTCAGCGCACCGGTGTTGGCGTAATATTCTTGAATGTCGGTCAGACCGTATTCTACCGAATCAATCTGCTGCACGATGCGACCCGTGCTGTTGAGCAGCGTTTCTAAAATCTCTGGACGCGCCTGGCCTTTATCTTGACGGCCGTAGCTAAAGGCGTTGCGATCGCACCAGGTTTTCCCCAGCTCATCGCCCGACTCCCAGTTAGAATCAACCACGCGGTCATTCACCAGCGAGCCATAGTCTCCCGCCGGATTGGAAAACAGCCGCGCCGAAGCATTGTCAACGCCCTGACTTTTTAGCTCAAGCACATGCTTGCGAATAAAATTTTGCTCAAGTGGCTCATCGGCCTCGGCTGCGCGCAAAAACAAATCATCTAGCAGCTCTAGAATATTCACGAAGCTATCGCGAAAGATGCCGGAGAGATTTGCCAGGACATCAATGCGCGGATGGTCGAGCTGGTCAAGCGGCAGCAGCTCGTAGCGCACAATCCGACCAGTGCCTTCTTTGACTGGGACAGCGCCCACCAGCGCTAACAAAATGCCCAGCGATTCTCCTTTGGTTTTAATCGCATCGAGCCCCCAGAGCATCACAGCCACGGTCTCAGGATAGTGCCCCTGCTCCTCTAAATTTTGGGCAATGATTTTACGAGCAATCTCGCGACCGCGCGCATAGGCAGCCGGCGAAGGCATCCGATAGGGGTCGAGCGCGTGAATGTTGCGCCCGGTCGGCAATACGCCCGGACCGTCTCTGAGCAAATCGCCGCCGGGTGCCGGTGGAATATATTCGCCATTTAGGCCGCGCAGCAGATTGGTCATCTCATCGGTGGTTTGGCTGAGGCGCTCAACAATCAGCCGCGCCTCTGTCAGCTGTTGCGGATCGGCCTCCGGTGCAGATGCCGCGCCTTGGTCTGGTGCCAACGACTGTGCGAGCGCTCGCTGAAAGTCGGCAGTATAGCTTTCACCAAAATAGGCCTGCAGGTAGCTATCTCGCTGATCTTCTGTGGGCGCAGCACCCAGCAGGTGCAGCCCTGAAGAGAATAGCCGATTCTCTAAGTCCTGCAGATAGCGATAGAGCTCAGTCAGGTACTGATCAAACACCGCCTGGCTAAACAGGTGCAGCGTTTCTGCGGAGAATTCAATACCGAGCGATCGCGCCGCTGCAAAGGGGCAGTCTGCTTCTAGCCCCGAGTCAACAATCTGCTTACAGATTGCCGTTTTTAGCACCGCGTTGGCATCTGGATCTTCCCGATATTCAGCAATCAGGTCGCGCAGCGTCAGCAGCTCTTTATACAGCCCCGCGCGACCGTAGGGCGGCACGTTGTGAGAAATTAGCACGCCGTAGCCGCGCCGCTTGGCCAAAATTGACTCTGACGGATTGTTAGCCGCATAGATATAGAGATGCGGCAGATTGCCCAGCAGGCTGTCAGACCAAGAATAGCCGGTATTGCCCAGCGGCGAACCAGGCAGCCATTCGACCGTGCCGTGCATGCCAAAGTGCACCACCGCGTCTGCTTGAAAGTCTCGCTGCAGCCAGGTATAGAAGGCCGCGTACTGAGGATGGGGCGTGAGATCTCGCTCAAACATTAGCCGCATTGGATCGCCGGCAATGCCCAGCGGCGGCTGCACGCCAATCCACACGTTGCCATACTGTACGCCGCCTAGCAAAAAGTCTTGCTCAAAAGTTTTAATGCCGGTGTTGGTGAGCGACTGCCATTGTTTTTCAATCTTCGAAGTTTTTAGGTAGCCCAGCCAGCGCGCCAGCTGTTTTGCATTCACCCTGGTAGGCAGCTGGTCGCCGGCTTGAGCATCGCCATTGTGAGCTAGACTAGCCGGCGTCCACTCGTCAGCCGACTTCACCTGAGCGATGATCTCTTCTCCAGTAGCAGGCAGGTCACCCACGTCATAGCCCTGCGCTTTGAGCGCCTGCAAAAACCGCAGCAGCGAAGCCGGCACGTTCAGCAGCGCCGCTGTTCCAGTTGCTCCATAGCCCGGCGGAAAGCCGTAGAGAATCACAGCCAGTTTGCGCTCAGCCGGCGGCGTCTGTCGCAGCGCCACCCACTGCTTCACCCGACCCATCAGCCGCTTCACCCGCTCGGGCACCAGATAGATGCGATCGCCCACCAGCCCCCCCAGCGGCACCGGGTCAATCGCGCCGTCTAGCTCTGGTAGCGCATAGAGCACGACGCTCTGCAGCCCGCCGATGCCCTGTCTCGTCCAAGAGTGAATATCTTGAATCAGCAGCGGTGCCGCCACAAAATAGGGCACATTTTTTGCCCCCAAGATTTTCTTGGCTACCGCCACCTGCCGCCCAGCTTCCATAGAGCCAGCCGGCCCACCCACCAGCGGAAACCCAATCGTCGAAACAATCGCATCTACCGCCACCGCGTCTGCCGACAGCGATGGACATGCCGTATTATCCCTAGCCCGCTGCGCCTGCTCGTGCACTGTCGTCAGCCAGTCGCGCACCACCACATGCCCTTCGACACCGTTAATAAAGATCGGCAGCGGCCTCAGCCCCGCCTGCTCAAAGTAGCGAATCAGCTGCGGAATATAAGGCTGCCGAGTAATTACGTGCTTGCGATACAGAAGGAGCGCAACAGTAGCACCTCCCCCCTCTTCATTGTCTCCCCCCTCTTCATTGTCTCCCCCCTCTTCATTGTCTCCCCCCTCTTTGTTATCTCCCCCCTCTTCCTTATCTCCCGCCTCTTCCCGACACTCCCGATACCATGCCAAATACTCTACCGGCGACTCAAAATACCCCC
>JAAHIA010000383.1 GCA_010671975.1 Leptolyngbya sp. SIO4C1
TGGTGGCGCTGCAGATGGCAATTCCCGAGCTAGACGGTGCAATTGAGCCCATCGTGGTCTCTGGCCGCGACGGCATGACTGGTCGCGCTATCACGCTGCAGGACCGGGTTGAGGCCGTGGCTCAGCGGGCGATGAAATGGGCTCGTCTAAGGTGCCTGCCGCGCCTTGACAAGAAGCTGGCAATTACCGTTTTCAGCTTTCCGCCGGATAAAGGCAACGTCGGTACGGCCGCCTATCTCGACGTGTTTGGCTCTATCTATAAGGTGATGGAGCAAATGAAAGCCGAGGGCTACCAAGTTGACAACCTGCCTGAATCAGCCGAAGCGCTAATGCAGGAAGTGATTCACGATGCGCAGGCACAGTACAACAGCCCGGAGCTGAATATCGCCTATCGGATGCCGGTGCAGGAGTACGAGGCGCTGACGCCTTATTCGGCGCGCTTAGAAGAGAACTGGGGACCGCCGCCAGGGCAGCTCAACACCGACGGTCAGAACATGCTGATTTACGGCAAGGCCTTTGGCAATATTTTTATTGGCGTGCAGCCTACCTTTGGTTACGAGGGCGACCCGATGCGGCTGCTGTTCTCTCGCTCGGCCAGCCCGCATCACGGGTTTGCGGCCTACTATACCTATCTCGAAAAGCTTTGGCAGGCAGATGCGGTGCTGCACTTTGGCACGCACGGCTCGCTAGAATTTATGCCGGGCAAGCAGATGGGCATGTCAGGGCAGTGCTACCCGGACAACCTGATTGGCACCACGCCTAACCTCTACTACTATGCTGCCAACAATCCTTCTGAAGCGACGATTGCCAAGCGGCGCGGCTATGCCGAAACCATCAGCTATCTGACGCCGCCGGCTGAGAATGCGGGGCTATATAAGGGCCTCAAAGAGCTGAGCGAACTGATTGGCTCTTATCAAACGCTCAAAGATAGCGGGCGCGGCACCCCGATTGTGAATGCCATCATTGAGATGTGCCGTCAGGTCAACCTGGACAAAGACATTGCGCTGCCTGAGCAAGACGCCAGTGAGCTGTCCGCTGAAGCGCGCGATACGCTAGTCGGCAAGGTCTATATCAAGCTGATGGAGATCGAGTCGCGGCTGCTGCCTTGCGGCCTGCACGTGATTGGCAAGCCGCCTAGCGCCGAAGAAGCGATCGCAACTCTGGTCAATATTGCCGGCCTCGATCGTGACGAAGAAGGTATCCAGAGCCTGCAGCGGATTATCGCCGCAAGCCTGGACCGCGAGATTGATGAAATCTACAGCAATAGCGATCGCGGCGTACTAGACGACGTGCAGCTGCTCTACGACATCAACAGCGGCGTACGCGCTGCCGTCTCGGCGATGGTGGCCGGTCAGCTCGATGACGATGGGCGCGTGTCGCTCAAGTCTATGCTCAAAGTTTTTAACTTTGGCCGGCAGCAGGCACCTTGGACGGCGGCGCTGCACCAGGCCGGCTACGAGCGCGTCGATGAGGAGGCACTTAAGCCGCTGTTTGAATACCTGCAGTTCTGCCTGCAGCAGGTGGTGGCTGATAACGAGCTGGCATCGCTGATCAAGGCGCTCGATGGCGAATATGTGCTCCCCGGACCGGGCGGCGACCCGATTCGCAATCCTGACGTGCTGCCGACTGGCAAAAACATCCACGCGCTCGATCCGCAGTCAATTCCTACAACAGCAGCGGTGCAGTCCGCCAAAGTAGTGGTTGATCGGCTGCTAGAGCGGCAGCGGCTAGACAATGGCGGCGCCTGGCCTGAGACCATTGCAGCCGTGCTCTGGGGCACTGACAATATTAAGACCTACGGCGAATCGCTAGCGCAGATTCTCTGGTTTGTTGGGGTCAAGCCGGTGCCGGATGCGCTCGGTCGCGTCAATAAGCTAGAGCTGCTCTCGCTTGAGGAGCTAGGTCGGCCGCGCGTCGATGTGGTCGTCAACTGCTCCGGTGTTTTCCGCGATCTGTTTGTCAATCAGATGGCGCTGCTAGATCGCGCCATCAAGCTAGCTGCAGAAGCTGACGAGCCGCTAGAGATGAACTTTGTGCGTAAGCACGCCCTGGCGCAGGCTGACGAAATGGGCATTGGGCTGCGCGATGCGGCCACGCGCGTCTTTTCTAACGCCTCGGGCTCCTATGCCTCAAACGTTAACCTAGCGGTAGAAAACAGCAGCTGGGAAGAAGAGGCCGAGCTGCAGGAGATGTATCTCAAACGCAAGTCGTTTGCCTTCAACTCCGATAACCCTGGCATGATGGACCAGTCGCGCGACCTGTTTGAAGCGTCGCTGAAAACAGCGGAAGTGACCTTCCAGAATCTCGACTCGTCTGAGATTTCGCTGACGGACGTGTCGCACTACTTTGACTCTGACCCCACTAAGGTCGTGTCTAACCTGCGCGGCGATGGCAAAAAGCCAGCCTCGTTCGTGGCTGATACCACCACTGCCAACGCCCAGGTGCGAACGCTGTCAGAGACCGTCCGCCTCGATGCGCGCACCAAGCTGCTCAACCCCAAATGGTACGAGGGCATGCTGTCACACGGCTACGAGGGAGTGCGCGAGCTGTCAAAGCGACTGGTGAACACGATGGGCTGGTCAGCTACGGCCGATGCAGTGGATAACTGGGTCTACGAGGACGCTAACACGACCTTCATTCAAGATGAGGCGATGTGCAAGCGGCTGATGGACCTCAACCCCAACTCGTTCCGCCGCATGGTAACAACCCTGCTCGAAGTCAACGGTCGCGGCTACTGGGAGACCAGTGACGAAAACATAGAGCGCCTCCAAGCGCTCTATGAAGAAGTTGAAAATCGGATTGAGGGTGTCGAATAGCGATTCTTTTCGCAAGCGGCTTGCCAGTTTCTAATAGAAACTGACGATAGCGAAGGGCAGTCAACCGGCTGTCCTTCCCCCTTTCTTAGGGCTACAAATTGGGTCAGGTTTAGCGGTCTTGGCTTCTGATTTTGGCTTTAATTATCGTTACAATACTGCTTAAACCAGCAGCATTGTCAAACCCTCATCACATTTGAGCAACTGTTGGTAAATCAGGCGTTAAGACTGCTCTACTGAGCTCGCGATCGCAGCCAAAGCTGGCTAAACTCACAGCAAGACGTGCGTCGGATCACTTAGCAAAAGGCAGTTATCTAAAAAAATGAATATCAGCACGAAAAAGCATCTAACCTAGCTGATGTAAATTAAGAAAGCCATTTAACGGTGTGACAATTCTGTTTGGGTAACACGCTTAATCGCAGGGTCAGAATGTCGGCGCTACTGTAGGCAATAATTTGGGTGAGGAGATTGGCATGATGATTAACCGACTGGTACAGGCATTTGTAATTACGTTGAGCCTGCAGCTAATCGTCGCTTTTGGATCGTCGTCTGAAAGGCCTGTTGTAGAAGCTTCGCACCCAAACTCAGAGCAGAGCGAGATTATCGTCAGCTTAGCCAAAGTCCTGACCGGCCAGGCGCGCTAGGGACGCTGGCCAACGATTGCTGCCTACTTGTGCCCTGTCAGCTAGCGCAGGGCGCAAAACTTGCGCACCCGATCAAACTCTGGATCTTGCCACGAATAGGCAAAGTGACTCACCGATCTCAGGCCAGGGGCAGCCCGCTGAATGGCCGTCATTTGATCTTCTAGAGAAGGGCGGTTATTGATTGAGCGACCCCAGACCCCCGCTAAAGCCGGGCTGACGTTGCTAGCATTGCCGCTCTGCTGCAGCACCGCCTGCACCTCCTGAACAATGCAGCTGGTATTGCCACAGATGGCATAGGCCATCGGATGCCAGGCCATCCAGTTAGGAAAGCGATTCCAATGCTGCAGCCGCGAGTCGTACCCCTGCGCCCCAACGACTCGATTGGCGCTTGGGAAAAAGACAGCCCCCACTGGAATACCCTGCTGTCTAGCAGGCTGAGCAGCGCGCTGCAGAAAATCAACCACACCCTGTACCGCATGCGCTACGCTCAAACGCCAGAGCTCATCCTGAAGCCCTGGTCGACGGGCGGCCGGCGGCGGTAGCTCGCCCGCGTAGGGCGGAACGGCTCGACTTTGCCAGAGCGGTGCTACCTCGTTAGGGTACAGGGCATCTGCCTGCTCAACGTCTGAGGTTGTGAGGTAGCCCTGTCGAATAAACCGGCGAATTAGCTCTAGCCCCTTATTGTTCAAAGCGCGCTGTAAGAAGGCCTGCTGTGCGGCGCTGCCGTAAATCCAGAGATCGCTGATGCTGCTGGCTACCGATGCAGTGCCCACGCCGCGCGGATAGCGAATGTAGTCGAATAGTACCCCGTCTGGCTGACGACGCAGAACCGCCTGCAGCATGCGCAGATAGTCGTCCTGAGCCTGATAGTGATACGGATCGACAAACACTTCTTCAGGATTGCTGCTTGCGCCGCGAGCGGCAAAGTTGAGCGTGTCATCACCGTGACCGTTGCGGGCTAGCACCTGCTGGCGATCGCTACGCTGACCGTAGGAATAGCCAAAGTTCAGTGTAAACATCCAGGCGTACACTTTGAGGCCGCGACGGTGACCTGCCTCAATCGCTTCAGCCAGCAGATCTCGATTTTCATAGCCTCGCGCCTGCACTACGCTGGGCCAAGCTGTCCGATTTTCTCGCGCTGGCAGCAGCACCTGCCCGTTATAAAAAACTTCAACATAGACTTCGTTGTAGCCTAGGTTGGTGATGCGATCCATCAGCGCATCGAGCATACCTGGCTGCAGATCGCAAGGATACAGCCGAATCCAGGTTGCCTGCGTGCTAGGCCAGCTGCTGCGGCGACAGGTCTGCAGCTCGCTCGCATGCTGTTTGACGACCTGGTCGTACTGCGATCGC
>JAAHIA010000384.1 GCA_010671975.1 Leptolyngbya sp. SIO4C1
TATTCAAAATGAGCCACGGGTCCGCAGCGTTGACCAGATTGATCTCATGCGACTGCCACTGCCAGATCTTGCGGTCGAGATTGACATTACCAGCAGCTCACTCGATCGCTTCGAGATTTATCAGGCACTAGGCGTCCCTGAAGTGTGGCGATATGACGGCAAAACGCTGGAGATTAATCACTTACAAGCTGACGGGTATGAGGTGCGATCGCACAGCCGAGCCATTCCTATGCTGAGCGCTACCGATATTCTGCGGTTTTTAGAATTGCGCTTTAGCACAGGCGAAAATAGCTTGATCAAACGGTTTCGTCAGTGGGTTAGAGATCAACAAATACCTGAACCATAGCAAGATTTTATGTTTCATCAGATATAGAATCTGTTAGGCTTTTACTTAAGCTAAAATAGCTAATTTATATGCACAAAAATCAGCTTTTCTTATAAAAAATGAATATTTCATCTATTCAAATAATCCATTTGCATTTTTAAAATAAGTAGTATAACCTACATTCCGCAGGTTGACAGATAATTTTCTGTATGCATTCCCAAAAAGCTGGTATTGAGCCTCGATTTCTCGTGATTTCAGCGGTTGAGGCAATGCTCACGGAATGTTTCGGATGATTTCGCGGTCTCCAGGGAATAAATTTAAGCATTTTGCTAAAATCCTTGCCTAGATTAAGTTCTGGCGCTTGGAAGAATCTATGCATATGAAAAAATAAAAGTCAACCTGCGGAATGTAGGGTATAAGTGTATGAATGAATCGCATAAACAAGGACTACTAGATTTATCAGTCGCTCTTTCAACTAGGGATATAACAGCTGGCAAGGATATTACTATTTTTGTCTTGATCAAGAATCCATTTGAAAATCAAGCCTGGATACGCCAAGTCGATGTCAGTCTTCCGAATGAGCTTCGGCTTTCTAACAAGCATCAATATGTTTCTTTAAATAAGTCTAAACCAAATGAAAATAAATTTGATGAATCCAAAAAGATAGCTGAGATTCAAGAAAACCTAACCAAACTTAAAGATGCATTACAAACGATATCTGATGCAAATAAAGCCTCAGACACACTTTCAGACAAAATAGAAAGCTTCTCTGTAAAGGTAGAAGATTGGATTGATTATTTAAACTTTAAACAAAAAAGAAATATATACAGTAGGACCAATTTAAGCGTTGAAGGAGGCAATTTAGGAAACGTTAGGATTTATTCTAACAGAGCAAATGTAAGTGTTGCAGCAGAAAAAGAGATGACTATGGGGAATATTGAAATTTATGATCCTGAGTTATTAGAAAAAGAACAATCAAAATCTGGGAGAATATCTCTTTCTGGCTCCCTACCCGAAGATAAGGCTTTACAACCTGGCTGCACAACCGTTTATACGGCTGTTCTAGTTGTCGATCGTCCCTTCTTATTCACGCCTTCACAATATCGGCTACAGTTTAATGTGCAATATAGCTTTACTCGTAAACCAGACCGTACTAAAGGAGAAGATGAAAGCGAGGATAAACTTTTCTCTAATACAATTTCACAGGAAATTTCGATCAGACCTTCTGTTAGTTCCATGATAATAGGTGGAGGTTTTGGAGGAGCGGTAGGTTCTCTGTCTAGGGTACTTCAAGTCAACCCTGCTGAAGAAATTCAGCAATTTGAATCCTCAGATTATTATGCTTCTGGAATATCAGTAGTACTGGCTGTTATTCTAAGTTGCATTGCTATTATTTTTATGGCACGTAAATCAGATGCTCAATCATTTATTTCAGTTGAAGATTTTTGGGGTGGTTTACTAATTGGTTTTTTAGTTGGATATACGGGAACTTCTTTCTTTCAACAGTTAACCGGCTTTAGTCCTAACAGCGAAGAAACTCCTAGCAGAACTATTATTGTTCCAGAAATACCTTGACGGCTTAGTGTCGGATCCACTTGGTCAAAATGCTCATAAGCTTATCGCTGTTTGGATACGCTTGAGGTTTACTCCAATCCCCAACTTCAGCAAAGCCCAACCGGTGCAGGATTTTAATAATTAGATTAATTCCCATCGCTGAGCCTACAAGAATGATGCGAACTGGCTCTCGGTTGGCATTACTCTTGTTAAGACTACCTGGAGGTGCGCTGTAAATCTCTGTATTAGGTTCAAAATTTTGTAGCATGGCTAATTCAATTAATGTCGTCATAAATGAGACATTATCACAAGCCGAGATGTATGCACAAGTGTGACATTTACCCTTTTCCAATCCTTTGACAGGATTAGCTCATGGGAAGGGCCAGTGCAGCATTAAAGCAAGTTCTAGACACCTACGGTATCAGCCAAAACAAGCTCGCCGTTACGATGGGCATCAGCCGCGCTAACGTAGGCCGCTGGTATCACGGCTTGGACCCCAGCGCTGAAAATATTGCAGAAGTGACCAAAGCATTAAACGTACTTGATCCACAAGCAGCTAGCGACTTCGTGCGGCTCTATCTAGGCAGTCTGATAGAAGACTAAGGGAGCTACAGCTAAATCACGTACCCCATCAACCCGGTTTCGACTTCGCTCAACCTGCCAGTTTTGAGCGTTGAGCGGAGTCGAAACTCGATCTGCGGGTACTCCACTTTCGAGCAAATCCCTAATGTCAGGCACCAGACGATATCGCAGATTTAATTAGCGTCTCAGCTGGCAGTTTAGATAGCCAAAGCAAAATCGGCGGACGCCATAGGGTTAAGCCAATCCTATTAGCGCTGAGCAACCAAACTTTTCAATGGCGCTTTCCTATACAAGTGGAGCAGGCTAGGGGCAGGCTAAAGCCTAAGGTGAGCTGCCCTGCATCAGCGTCTTGTAAAAACTGCATAGCTGGCGTCGAAATGTTCCTCAGTAACACTTTGAGCCTTTTACAAGACTTAGCATACGGTTCGGCAGCGGTGGGCAATCTGGCTTTATCAGAGCTTTAGTCAATCCTAGAAAGGCTTGTTCGTTGCTTTACCCAGTCCCTAATCCCCTTCTCTAGGGTGGAAATAACCAAGCACACGCTGTAGTTACTTACAAGAAGTTACTCACAAAGCGTTACGAAAATTATCGCTACAGAGTTCAGAGTTAGGTGTGATGAACAGTTCAATTTTCTCAGCTTCCGGCCGCTCTAACCAAAAAACAGCTTTCGATTTGCTGCGTCCTCTACGCCAGTGGATTGAGAATCTCCAGGTTAGAAATCCGATAACCGCGCGGCGCATTGCGCAGCTCATCCCATCGCAATGCCCTTTTGAGCGCGATTTGCAGGTTTTTGGCCGCACGGTAGCTCATATTCCGCCGCTGTGCAAGCTCAATCCGCTTTATGAAGAGGTCGTGGGGTTGCGCTTCCGGGCGCTTTGCTATCTGGCTGATGAGTGCGGTGAAGATATCACAGCGCTAATTTAGCGCTAGCCGTAGCGGCGGCTGTAGACTCAGCGAGCACCGCGACTGATGCCAACCTGCTCCAGCAGAGTCATGGGTCCAATTGTTTTTAAGTCGTTCAGCTTCTCTGCATTTTTGACCAACAGCGAACCAGCAAAGCCCAGAGAATTTACGGATATGGTGCGAAAGCTCTCTTGGGAGCGCGGCACGGCCATCAGCCAGTCGCGAGTACCTAGCAGATTGTAGGCCACCGTTTGTTCCCCCTGCCACCGATAGCTAGGATCGTGAATATTCAAAGTTTCCAATAAACGCTGATAGATTTCTAATAGGCACTGACCACCGTCAGCTGAGTGCTTGATCGCTGTTAAATCAGGCAGCTGCGCGATCGCATGAACGAACGGCAGCGGCTCGGCATAGCCTAGACCATCTTTGAAAGAGACCGTTTGCAGGACCGTCTCGATGGGGACCGTCGGTAGCCCAGCTAGCATGGGGAGCGGCACCAGCTGCAGGTGCTTATGTCGCTGACTGGCACCAGCTGTCGTCCCGGCATTGTAGAACATAAAGCCGTCAATTTCGGCCATGCACTTCCACAGCGCTTCAAAGTCGGCCAGCGTTAGCCAGGCTGCCTGCGGTTCGTAGTCGCGGGTAATAATTAGCATGTGGTGATCGACCACATTGAATTTATTAAGCAGGCAGAGGTGTGTTTCAGAAATATCGGTGACGTACAGGTCGGCTTCATAGGGCAAAAACGGATTGTACGTTTGTCCGGTTTTGTGCTCTCGCTGCTGCTGTACCTTTTTGGCCGCCTCTTTACGCGCTAAGTTGGCTAAGATTCTGACCAAAAAGGAAACTCCCGCCTGCTCAATGAACTCATACTCAGTAGCAATGGGCTTCAAGGCTCCTGTTGCAAGCGCATAGTCGGTCTGCGCAGCCAGGCGGGACGGCAGTGTGCCTGCTTGCCAAGAACGTCGGTTAGTCACAGTTGCAAAAAATACAGTTGCAAAAAATTCACTATTGCGATCATAAAGGCCAACCGATCCCTGCGTCTGAATTGCGATCAACCGTTTTTCGACGGCTGGGCGCTGGTGGCACGTAGGCTGCAGGATGAGAGGGATAGCCAGCAGTCTGAGCCTCTAGCCCAGCAAAGGCTATCTCGCTTTGGGCCTGTAGCGTCATGTGGCTGTTTTCACCGCTGCGGCTGCGGTTAAGTTCGCGGTTCAGCTCACGAATCCGTCGAGACAGCAAGCGAATAATATTGATTGCAATCCCCGGTGTTTCATCAATGGCTTCATAGAGCTGCTGCTGCGTCAGCATCAGACAGTCGCAAGGCTCTAATGTAGTTACCGAAGCAGAGCGAGGTTCAGCATCAAA
>JAAHIA010000385.1 GCA_010671975.1 Leptolyngbya sp. SIO4C1
TGTCGCGCTACGACTCAGGCTGTCGATTCTTCACTGGCGGCACCGGACGCGGATGAGCTCGCGTTTGAAGCTTCAGGCAGCGGTATTGATTTAGCTGAGGAGACGAGTAGCCAGCAGAGCAACATTGACTTTTTAGATGAATTTGATGAGTTCGACGATTTAGGCAGCCTGCCTGATTTTGAGCTGTCAGATAGCTCATCGGGCTTTACCGGGGCTTCGGTAGGGTCGGTTGAAATGCCCAACGTAGATGAGGACTTTGGCGCTACTGGCAGCTCTGGCTTCAGCCTTAGTGAAGAGGATAGCCAAGCGGTCATTGGTGATGAAAATATCTTTAGCGTGTCTGAGACTGCCGATCAGCTGCCGGCCTTCACCCAGGGCGAAGAAGCCGGGGTTGAGGTGGTGAGCGTCGAGCAGGGCGCTCTGGCACCGTTGGAGAATGCTAGCTTGGCGAATAAGCGGTGGATTTTAGCGGGGGCTGCTGGACTGGTTTCTGCGATCGCGGTGGCTCTAGTCAACGTTGCCACGATTGGTCGTCTACCTGCCGATACCGAGCAGAATAACAATGCTCTGGCCCGCGTCTATCCAGCGGCGATGAGTATCGCGGCCGGGCTGGCCAGCTTTGGCACGGTGCTGGGGCTAGGCTACCTAATCGATCGCCGCGTCAAGCAGTCGGTTGACAACCTTAAGACCCAGTTTGACCTAGTTTCGCAGGGCGATCTGGGCGCTCGCGCTACCGTCTATTCGCGCGATGACTTTGGTCAGCTGGCCAACGGCTTTAACCAGATGGCGCGGGTGATCTTAACCACGACCAGCGAAGCTCAGCGCAAGGCCCAAGAGCAGGAGCAGGCCAAAGAAGACCTGCAGCGCCAGGTGATTCGTCTGCTAGACGATGTGGAAGGGGCCGCTCGCGGCGACTTGACCGTACAGGCTGAAGTAACGGCCGACGTACTCGGTGCGGTAGCAGATTCCTTCAACCTGACCATTCAGAACCTGCGCGAGATTGTGCAGCAGGTCAGCATCGCCGCCCGCCAGGTGAGCAAAAGCTCAACTGAGAATGAAATGTTTGCCCGCAGCCTGTCGGCCGACGCGCTGCGCCAGGCTGAAGAACTAGCGGTAACCCTAAACTCAGTGCAGGTTATGACCGAGTCAATTCAGCGGGTGGCCGAAAGCGCTCGTGAAGCTGAAGAAGTGGCGCGCTCGGCTTCATCAACTGCGCTGCGGGGCGGCGAGGCGGTCGAGCGCACCGTTGCTGGTATTTTGGAAATTCGCGAAACGGTAGCAGAAACAACGCGGAAAGTGAAGCGCCTGGCTGAGTCGTCGCAGGAAATCTCTAAGATTGTGGCTTTGATTTCGCAGATTGCTTCTCGAACCAATCTGCTAGCGTTGAACGCCAGTATTGAAGCAGCCCGCGCTGGTGAGGCCGGTCGGGGCTTTGCCATTGTGGCCGATGAAGTGCGTCAGCTGGCTGACAGAGCAGCTAAGGCATCTAAAGAAATCGAGCAAATTGTCTTGCAGATTCAGAGTGAGACCGGCGGCGTGATGACGGCGATGGAAGAGGGCACGCAGCAGGTGATTGAGGGTACTCGCCTAGCTGAGCAAGCAAAGCGATCGCTAGAGGATATTATTCAAGTCTCTAACCGGATTGACGTGCTGGTGCGATCAATTACTGCTGATACCGTCGAGCAGACCGAAACTTCACGGGCAGTGGCGCAGGTCATGCAGTCCGTCGAACTGACTGCGCAGGAAACCTCTCAAGAATCGCAGCGGGTGTCTGCCTCTTTGCAAAACTTGGTGGGCGTAGCGCGCGATTTGCTGACTTCGGTCGAGCGGTTCAAAGTCGACAGTGAGAAAAACTAGCTACGATAGCGATTAAGCCACCGTCGCCAATAATGCGAAAGTCATCAGGTATGAATGCAAGCTAACTCAAGAAGCATTTGGGGGAGAACGCGGCTATGCTGCCCGAGCAACAACAGCGGATTATGGGCTACTTCATTGAAGAAGCCAAAGACCATCTCAATACCATTGAGCAGGGCTTAATTAACCTGCAGGCGACGATCGAAGACCCAGAAATGGCGAATGAGGTCTTTAGAGCGGCGCATTCGGTCAAGGGCGGAGCGGCCATGCTGGGCATTGAGAGCGTGCAGCGAACTGCCCACCGCATGGAAGACTACTTCAAGGTGCTCAAAGAGTCACCAATTAGAGCAGACCGTGCCCTGGAGTCAATGTTTCTGCAGGTGTTCGATGCGCTTCAAGAGCTAATTGTGCAGATGCAGGGGCCGTTTGGTCTAACGGACGATAAAGCTGAAGAAATTATGACGGGTGTAGAGCCCGTGTTTGAGCAGCTGCATCATCACTTAGATGAGCTGGTGCAGACCGCCAGTATTGAGAAACCGGCCGTGGCTAGCCGCTCAGAACCAGCGGTGGTTCAGCCGCCAACGGCTTCCTACGTCGAGGATAGCGCTCTACAGCTGGTCTTTAAAAGCGATGTCTCCGGCTGTCTGCGAGAGATGCTAGCGCTGTTCAAGCAGGATGATACCGATCGCAGTCGGCAGTCGCTGCAGGCCGTCTGCCAGCGTCTTAAGCAGTTTGGTGAACAGTTTGAGCTAGGAACCTGGAACGATCTGATCGAATCGGCCAGGCTAGCGGTGAGCGATCGCACTCACGACTATCGCACCCTCGCTCCGGTCCTAATCAAAAACATCAAGAAAGCTCAGGAGCTGGTACTGGCAAATCGCGCCCCGGAGATTGAGGTCTCTGAAGCGATGCAGGCGCTGCTGCCCGAGGATGTGCTAGCGACAGAAAGCGACGCTGATACGCTAGATAGCCTATTTGACGAAGCTGACGATGAAGCTTTGACAACCGTCGACCTAGATGCCGAACTAGAAGCGGCTGAATTAGACGGTGCTGAATTAGAAAATGCTGAGCTAGAGACTGCCGAGCTAGAGGATACTGGCTTTGACGATCTGTTCTCGGCTGATGCGGGCCTTGGCGATCTGAGTCAGGCAGCTGAGGCAATGGAACCATCTCAGCCTGACAGTGCCCCCTTTGATCTGGAGCTGGATAATCTAGAGCTGCCGGCTGATGCAACGCTTGAGGCGACGGAAGAAACGGCCTTTGACGCTCTGCTAGGAACGTCGGCTGAGCCTGCTGGGCCAGAAGTCGGCGATGCAGAACTCAATAGCCTGGCCGATCTGTTTGAGGGCGATCTCAGTGACCTAGACGCAGCTTGGCAAGAAGAAGACCTGCCGGCCAGCGCGATCGCAGATCCATCCGAGGCAGTTGATATCAATATTTCATCAGATTTTACCGATCTCCTCGAAGGTAATGAAGCCGCTCAAGAGGCTGCGACCGACGACCTAACTGACCTATTTGGCGATCTAGAATCGACCTCAGCTACGACCGATCTAGCGGCCGATCTAGACATGACCTCAACGACTGAATCAGAGGCGGCTGCGCTAAACCTAGACTCGCTCGATCTCGATTTAGGGATGGAGGAGCTTAGCGAGCCCGACGAGGCCAGTGAGGCCATAGATAGCGAGCTTATGAATAGCGAGCCCGTAGGCGAGCCTGCAGATGAATCCTTATCAGCAGAGGCATCCTTAGACGGGCTGACGGCCGACCTAGACTTTGGCGCGGCTGAGCCCCTAGACTTTGACGCGGCTTTGACCGAACCGTCAGAGGCGGCGTTTGATACGTCAGATCTCGATTTTTCAGCAGACGCGGTGGATCTGGATCTCTCAGCGTTTGAGAATTCAGACTCGGCGCTTGAGGACATGACTGCGGGTATCGCTGCGGACTCCGAGTCTGTGAACAGCGAAGCGGCCGAGCTAGATGACTCCGATTTTGCAATCGGCCAGTCTGAGGAACCGTTTGACGATTTAGCATTTGACGAGCTTGCGGCCGATCAGGCTGAGGAAGCAGATCTAGGCACTGCATCCTCAGAATCTTTGGAGTTAGAAGGCTGGGATTTGAGCGAGGTCGAAGACGCAGCTACAGACGCTAATTCTGCAGACGCCAATTCTGAAGTGGAGGACTTCTTCGGCGATCTTGAAGCTGCAGAGATCAGCGCATCGGTTGAATCGGCGGCCGCTGGCACCGACGCTGAGAATACGATTGACAGCTTCTTCACAACGGCCGAGGACAGCTCAGCTGAGTCGGATCTCTTTGAGCAGCCGGATTTAGCAGCGGCTGAGAATCCTGCTGAGGCGGATAGAGGGCTGCTAGGCGACCTGGATTTAAGCCGAGATCCTTGGGATGAAGACTTGACCAGCGACTTTGACGCAATTGCAGGCGCTGAGTCAGAGACAGCAGCCGACGACCTAGCGCTGGATACGTCAGATTTAACAGCAGACGATCTCGGAGAAAGCAGTCTAGAAGACGAGCTTGAGCTGACGTTAGATACGCCAGATCTAGCAGCAGATTTTGAGGCGCTATCAGAGACAGAAACAGATGCGCTAGAGTTGGACGATTTGGCGTTTGATGCATCAGCCCCGTCCGCAGAGCAAGCCGTCAGCGATTTAGACTTAACCGCTGGCACGGCATCAAGCGAGCTACCCGATCTGACTGACGCAATGTTTGCAGAGCCAGCAGCGGCAGCCGACGACCTGAGCAGCGCCGACACGAGCCCAGAGTTGGCGCTAGACGATCTGCTTGAGACAGCAGGCGCAGATACCGCGCTAGGCGATCTTTTTGAGCAGCTCGATCAGACAGACGCTAGCCCTG
>JAAHIA010000386.1 GCA_010671975.1 Leptolyngbya sp. SIO4C1
TCTAGAGAAGGCACTCACTCCGCTACAGTGTCAGTACGGCCACGCTCGGCAGTTCCTAGGCAGTTCCTAAGCAGTCAGCATGATAAAAGCAGCGTTAGTGAGCTTCAATGGCGTCATTGTGCATGACGATGCCATTCAGCAGCAGCTAATTGAGCAGCTGTTAATTGAAGAAAATCTGCGGCCCGACCCCAATGAATATCGGCAAGACTGTCTGGGTCGCAGCGATCGCAGCTGCCTCACCTGCCTGCTGCAGCGACGCGGTCGCTTTGTCACCCCAGCCGACATGAAGCGCCTGCTGACTAAAAAAGCGGCTGCCTACCAAAGCTGGCTCAGCGCGCTAGAAAAGCCGCCGATCTATCCAGATGTCAAAGACTTGCTGTTTCGCATTCAGAGCAGGCAGTACAAGCTGGCGCTAGTCACCAGTGCGCAGGCCGGCGAAGTAGAGCCGCTGCTGCTGCAGGCTGGGCTCTCCGATGCCTTTGCCGTCACCGTGACCGGCGACGACGTTGAAGCCGCTGGCAGCAAACCTGCACCCGACAGCTATCAAATCGCCATCGAGCGGCTCAACCAGCGCCATCCAGGGCTAGCCCTTACCCCAGCCAACTGCGTTGCCATCGAAGCCACCTTTGTTGGCATTGACGCCGCCAAAGCCGCCGGCATTCCCGTCATCGGCGTAGCCCACAGCTACCCTAACCACATGCTGCAGCGCTGCGCTACCTGGGTTGTCGACTATCTCATCGAAATTGACTTCGACTGGATCACCCAGCGCGCCCCTGTCGGCATCAGCCAGATCTAAGCTCCTCTGCGGCCCCTTTCCCATGACCCCCACAATCGAATTCTACGAAGGCATTCCCGAAACGCTCAGCAACGTCAGCCTGCGCCGTCATCGTACCACCGGCGTACGCAGCCTAGTATTGATATTCGAGGAGCTGGCTTCCATTGAGCAGTTCAACAGCTTTCGCAATCGCTTTGCCAAGGCGCTAAAGCTCACTGACAGCGAAGGGGTGATTGAAGTCCAGCCGTCGGGCATCAAATTTATCTTTGGTGGCCCCGAGGGGGATGACCTAGCCCGGGTCGACTGCACCATAGAAATTGATCGCGACGACCACTGGGAGCGACTGATGCGCTTTATGCATCGCTACGCCGATGCCAATGAGATGGCCTACGGGGAGCCAGAAGACCAGTAGAATACCAGTAGAAGCCTAATAGAAGCCCAGCAGACCGCTATAGCGCTATCGATCACAGTCGCCATCTACCGTGCCGCAGCCCGCTACACTGTAAAGCATAAGAGCAATGTGAGAAAACGCGGGGTGGCAGGAGGCAATTGGGATGAAAGTAGCAATCACTGGGGCAACTGGATTTGTCGGCTCTCGCTTAGTTGAAAAGCTGCAGGCAGCCGGACATCACATTAAGGTCTTTACGCGCAATGCCGACCATGCGCGACGGGTCTTTCCAAAGACGGCATTTCCCCAAGTTGAGATTGTCGCCTATACGCCGCTTCAATCAGGACCTTGGCAAGCCGAAATTTCAGGCTGCGACGGCGTGGTCAATTTAGCCGGGGAGCCGATTTCTGAGCGCTGGACACCTGAGCGTAAGCGCATGATTTTAGCCAGCCGCGAAGTGGGCACACAAAAGCTAGTTGAGGCTATCGATAAAGCCGAAGCCAAGCCAAGCGTGCTGGTGAGCGCTTCAGCTATCGGCTACTACGGCACCAGCGAAACAGCCGAATTCTACGAAACCAGCGAGCCCATCCAGTCTGACTTTTTGTCACAGGTCTGCAAAGCTTGGGAAGGTGCAGCCGAAAAAGTGACAGCCTATGGTGTCCGTCTAGCCATTATCCGCATTGGCATTGTGCTGGGCATGGGCGGCGCGATCGCAAAAATGATCACACCGTTTCGCCTCTACGCCGGCGGCCCCATCGGCAGCGGCAAGCAGTGGTTTTCTTGGGTACATCGCGACGATTTGGTCAATCTATTCATTCAGGCCCTGACCAATGACCAAATGCAGGGCGTTTATAACGGCACCGCTCCTAATCCTATCCGCATGAGCGAGCTGAGCGACACGCTCGGTAAAGTGATGAATCGCCCCTCCTGGCTACCCGTCCCCGAATTCGTCATTGAAGCGCTGCTCGGCGACGGCGCAGTGGTCGTCCTTGAAGGCCAAAAAGTGCTGCCCGAACGCACCCAGGCCAGCGGCTTTACCTACCAGTATCCGAAGGTAGAGCCGGCGCTGCGAGAAATCGTTATCGAGTAAGAGTTGGAATTTTGGATTTTGGATTGAACACAGTTTGGTCACTATCTAGCTGCCGACTATCCGTTCTAAGATTCAAACTCTAAACTCTAAAATTGCCTCGATAGTGCCGACAGGCGTTCACAAACCGCTTTGCTCGCTCCGGCGCGGCTCCCCAGTGTAGGTGAATGTACGAGGCATGCAGATTATTTTGCCGCCAGCCTTCTAAGCGAACGCCCTGCGGACTGCTGTAGCGCTGAGCGCGATAGACGGGCTGAGCCGAGACTTGACGCAGAGCCGAGCGGTGAAATTCATGACCAATCACAGTTTCGCCAGCAGCGACAATAGGCGTATCGCGCAGCGCTGTGGCCTGACGATAGCCGAGGCTGAGCTTGCCGGTCATTTCAACCGTGGCGGGCAGCGCGCCAACCATCGGCCAGGCTTGGCCATCAAAGTCAGTCAGCGTCTCACACAGATACATCAGTCCGCCGCACTCAGCGTAGGTCGGCATTCCCGCTGTGATCGCCTGCCTCACCTGCGCTCTAGCCGCCTGATTATCAGCCAGCGCCGCCGCAAACACCTCAGGAAAGCCACCCCCCAAGTACAGCCCGTCTGCCCTTGGCAGCGCCTCCTGCATCGGGCTCCAGTAGCAGAGCGCGGCCCCATTTGCCTCTAGCAGCGCCAAATTATCTGCATAGTAAAAGTTAAAAGCCCTATCCCACGCGATCGCAATCGTCGGTCCTTCCCGAGCCCCCCTCTCTGCCCCTGCTGCCCCTGCTGCCCTATCTCCTCCCAACCGCTCCAACCCCTGCCAGTCAAACCCCTGCTGACCCAACGCCGCTAGCTGCGCTGCGATCGCGCCAAAGTCAGACAGCTCCCCCGTAGGCACCAGCCCCAAATGCCGATCGGGTAGCGCGATCGCATCCTGCCGATGCAGCACCCCCAGAACGGGCATATCGACAGCTGCTAGAGCAGCTTTAAGCATCTGCAAATGGCGCTCGCTGCCGACCTGATTGAGCACTACGCCAGCAATCTGAACGCGCGGATCAAACAGGCGATAGCCCTGCACTAGCGCAGCGATAGAGCGCGACAGTCGCCTGCAGTCAACGACTAGCAGCACGGGCAAATTTAGCAGGCGAGCAATGTGGGCTGTGCTAGCCGTTTCTTCGCTGCCCGCGCCGTCAAATAGACCCATGACGCCTTCGATAATCACATGCTCGCCAGCGTAGCGGCGATAGCAGGCTCGCACGTAGGCCTCTGACGTCAGCAGCGGATCGAGGCTATAGCAGGGTCGCTGAGTGATCGCGCGATGAAACATCGGATCGATATAGTCAGGCCCGACTTTGAACGACTGAACCGGCGAGCGGCGAGCGAGCGCTGCCAAGATTGCCAGCGTCACGGTTGTCTTACCGACACCGCTGCGCTCTCCCGCAATGATAAATTTCACAACTGCGCTCCTATAGCAAAAACCTCTGACACGGCTGCAATCAGAGGTTTCTACAATATTCGATTTTGGCTCACGCAGTTAGCAGCGGCTAGGCGTTCTTGAGCAGATGCTTTACCAGATTGTCTTTCACCATCATCTGGCGCATCACCTCAACCACATATTCCTGCGCTTGGTCCAAAGACAGGCCCCGCACCTGCTCCTTTAGAACCTGTAGCTTAAATTCTTGCTCAAGGGTTAGTTTTCCTGGCATATCCATGGCGGTCACTCCTCCGAAATCGAGAGGCTCATCGGGAAAAAATGTTGATGAGCGCTGTTTGGTCAATCACCTTGTAACAGATTTTAACTTTCACTGATATAAGCGTCAAGTTGTCAAGCTATAAATAATCAAGGTAACAAAAGTTAACTTTGCGGTGACAACTTTTGTGTCAGTTGAGACAGAAACGCGGTTTTTTATGGCCCCCAAACGATTAATCTGAGAATTGTTCCTATCCTAAAAACTAATTATGAGAATTGCCCTTATCCTATGGGGTGACTTCTCTACAAAATTACTACGGCTTCTCTACTGCATTTGACAGACGAAGAGTCGTAAAATATACAAAAATTTACTATTGTGGCTGAGCGCTCGTCTTAGCGAGCCCTGCGATCGCGCCGCTTCGCAGCCAGTTGGGGCATCTCACCCTGCGTCAAAGCCTGCGTCAAGACCTGTGCCAAAGTATGATGGGGTATGAAGTCTTTCAAATCTAAAGCTTGACGCATGCACGATGTAATGGCGTTTTTCCAGCAGAGCGCTGGGCAGTGGCAATCGCAGCGAACGACGCATCATTTACCTTTCAGGCGAGCTGAGCTCGGCGGCTCGCAGATATCGGTGGAGGCGCTGCCTGCCGACCATGAGAAAATCGTTGAAATCTGTAAGCTGCACGAGATTGATCCGGCCTTAGCCGTAGGCGGTGCCTTTGTCCAGTGGCAGGGCGAAATGGCTTGGCACCAGCGCAAAGACCGTGGTGCCCACGTGGTTTTCGTTATCGCGGTCCCAAGCCA
>JAAHIA010000387.1 GCA_010671975.1 Leptolyngbya sp. SIO4C1
TTCGGCTGATCTTCTATGCTGGCGACTATTTTGCTCAAAAGATATCGCCGCTGCCAGAGCCCCCCTTTTTAGATCAGGTGCCCATTCAGTTTGGCATTGCCGATTTGGAAGCTCACTATCACGTACCGCTGCTGGTGTCGCCCTGGGCCTACAGCACCTATCGCGGCAGCTAGTTTTAGCGCTACTTTGGCCCTAGTGGCTCTACTATGAATAGGCATCTGGATCAGGCCGCATACGGCAACCTTCATGACGCTTGACGAGCAGCTAACCGTTTTTCGCACCGCCTATCAAAACTTAGAGCTGATGCCGCTGCTAACTCAGGCACAGGTCGAGCAGTTTGGGGTGGAATACCAGCCGGACTTAATCGATAAGCTTGAGCAGCAAATAGAGGACTCAGCACGTCCACGCAAGCTAATTTTCACCGGACATCGTGGCTGCGGCAAATCAACGCTGCTGGCTGAATTTGGTCATTTGATGGCCGATCGCTACTTCATCGTCTTTTTCTCAATTGCGGACCTGATTGAAATGTCCGATGTCGATTCTTAAACTAGGGCGAACAGAGGCTGCCTTAGAGAAGCTGCAGCAGGCAGATGAGCTAGCTAAGGATACTGAATACGATTTTTACTATCAGCAGGCACTTAGGAAAATCGAAACGATTAAAACACCTTGGTTCTTACGCTGGTTAAAGCGCTAGCCTAGAAATAGGAAAGCTGTTCAAGCGGATCAGGGAAACTCATGAAATCAGGTTTTTTCATAGGGTTGACAGCTGCGATCGCGTCTCTCGTGGCGCTACCGGTTCAGGCTCAAATGCCATCACATAGCGTTCCTAGCTCAGTGCTCAACGGCATTTTGGTCAACAATAGCTCGCAAGAATTCTTTGAAGCAGGCCGCGATCGCTTCGAAGCCGAAATTCGCGCGCTTACTCACAGCAGAGCCGAGCAAACAGACCCGATACTCACAATTCGCAACGATGCTCGCAATTTGAGAACAGGGCCAAGCGTAGAGCCTTCAAACTGATCGATCACCAATGGATTTGAGCACTCCAGCTGAGTTTACAAAGCTTCAGCTGGCTAAGTTTGCTAAACACGGTGACTTTACAAATCCTAGGCTTAATCAGAAAGTTGAGACTGAAAATCTAACGATGCGATTTGAAAATGAAACGAGTAGAGTGGGGCTTTCAAATCGGGCTCTTTATCGCGCTGATCTATGTGGGTAGCGGGGCTTACACACAGTGGAAAATAGACGCTTTAGCGCAGATGCCAATACCACCTGGTTCGCATTCTCCTCAAACCTTTCAAGATCAAACGATCAGCAAAATGCTTCAGGCTATCACTGGGTCTGCAAAATACATCACCACACTGCGATTGACGCGGCAGATCGGGCGAAGAAAAACCAACGCGATTGCATTTGGGAAAAAGTTATTTCGACACCGACCAGGTGACATCGCTGATTAGACAGCCTGGTCACTACCCAATTTCCAGCGTCGCTTTCATCAGCTCGTAAAACACTCGCGAGAGCTCTCGCCGCTGCAGGTAGGTCTTATCGCGCGGCGTTCTGGCGAAGGCTTTGCCATAGGCAGCAGGCATTGCCTTTTTGACCAAAAAGCCTAGCTGCTCGCGCGTCATGGGCGCATTGGGGGCAAAGCGACCGTCGCGCATGCCGGCGACCATCCCCTGGGCTTTGAGCGTTTCAATATTGCTATAGGCCCAGTGCTCACCCGGTTTCACATCGCTAAAGCTCGGCTGCGCGGGGGCTGCTTTTTCAAGTCCGAGCAGGTTTACTAGCGCCGTAGATACCACTGCCCGACTAACGCTGCCGTAGGGTCGAAAGTGTAGATTTTTCGCATTCTCGCTGCGAATGATGCCGGCTGCCGCCATCACCTGAATCGCTTCAAAATCAGGATCGTCATGCGCAATATCATCAAACCAGAAAATTGGAATGCCGTTGCGGGCAACAAAGCCCTGTAGCTTTCTCAGCAAGGCCGGATCGGCAACAATCTGACGCGGGTCCTGCCCAGTCCAAATCGACAGGACAGCGAGGAAGCCGCTGGCTTCACCGATAGTCCACTCTACCGGGTGCATTCGATAGGCAGCGTTGGTGATGTGAGTGGTGCCTAAGCTTTTGGCTGAGAGCACCAGGCCATCAGCGTCAACAGGCACCAGCGCTCCTGCCGGCAGCGAAAAGGGCCGCGCGCTCACGTCTGCCCCCTTCGGTGAAACATGCCCCGGCACGAGGTTGCCGTGCAGATCGAGATAGTGATACTGCCCGATGCCAACTGAGTCATTAAAGCAGCGGGCCCTAGCCTGATTTGGGAAGAAGGTCTCTGCGACATCTTCATGGCGAATGGTGGTGACCGCGATGCCGCGCCGCGCTTCGCGAATGTAGGGCTCTAGCGCAATGCCGTCACTCGTCCAGGTGAGGTCGCCGCGCGGTTTGAGGTCGGGCACGCCGTTAGTTTGGAGATAGTGGAGATAGGCCTGAGCGCGATCGCGCGCCTGCTGAATCTGCTGCTGTCGCTGTTCGCGGCTGTGGCCAATCAGGTGACCGGTGCGATAGTCATTGCCGCAGCACTGGCCGCGCTCGGGGTGGGCCGAGGTACCCCAGTTAATCACCGCCACGTCGCCTGGATTGACCTGCTTTTCGACCGGACGCGATCGCCACAGGCGACGATAGCGAAAGATGCCAAAATCGCTAAAGAAATCGCGTCCGCTCCAGCGCTTGTCCTTGAATGTCCAGTAGGTGCCAGTAAACTCATTGAGATTGAGCCAGGGGGCGCTGCCATAGGCCGCCGGCTTAGCCACCTTCACGCCCTGTCCGGGATAGGTTCTTTCGACCAAAACATCGAAGGTAAAAGACTGCTGACATTCTGGCCGGGCCGCGTCAGGAAGAATGGCCTCACCCGTGTCGCTGCGCGCTTCTTGGCCGATGCGAGAGGGCAGATCGGCCAGCTCTAGCAGATCGCCAAAGTCGGTAGCCTCAATGGTTATGGGGGCCGTCACCGTAAACACCGCCTGGCTGTGCCGCTGACGAAACTTAACGCCCGTAACCCGCGATCGCCCCCGCTCTGGCTGAGACAGCAGCACCTCAATCGGCTCGGCTTCTACAATCAGCGTCAGCTTACCGCTCTCCAGATAGGGAATCAGCGGCTCGTTGAGGGCAGTCGCTGCCACTGTTGGCAGCGTCGTTAGCGGGCTCACCCAGGCCCCGCCCGGATTTTCAACCACGCGGCCGGCAACCGGCTGCAGCTGCCGCTGGCGATCGCGAAACTGCCGCTGCCAGCGAGAAATTGCAAATTCTTCGCCATTGAGGCTATAGAGCGTGGCCTTTTGGCGCAGCAAATCGCCATCATCAGAGGCCGGCAGCGCCTGAGCTGTGAACTGCCCACCAACGACTTTCTGCGGCTGCACCAGGCAAACATCTAAGTTCATCTTCAAAGCCGCTAGTGTGGCTGAATAGGCAGCCGTCGACCCGCCAGCAACCAGCAGCGACGGCTCTAGGTGCTCACCGCTGCGAGGCCAGGTAAAGAGGCTATCATCAATCAGACCGTTGCGCTGTCGAGGGCTCATAGTCGAGGATTACCTTAGATTAGGTCGGATTTACCGACATCGCTCTTAATCATCGCTTTGGATAGGGCTTTGGCAAGCAACTTGGCGCTGCTCGTAACAAAATTCAACCTGTAGCCGCGATAAAATGAATCGCAGCTTCAAAGTATCCTATGCCACCCTCTCCACCAGAGCCGCCCAAACTTGAGATTGATGCAGGGACGCTTGTCTTTATCATCTTTGCGATGCTGCTTGTGCCGCTGCTGATTTCGGGCTTTTGGTTTCAGTGACTAGCAGCGGCCGTCGAGCGGCCGTAGCGATCGCACCTCAGCCATTCCGCTCAGTTGCTATCTTGTCGCCAAGCGTTGCCAAACTAAGCCACGCCGGTTAAATCACAATAATCTGCCTATTGTTGGGTACTTATCGGCCTAATTTTCGATTAATCTGACGATAGGCTGCTCAGTGAGCGCTCGGCAAACTGCTGCCTCAAAACGAAGGCTAGAGATTTCAAAGATTTGACGGGTGTTTAAGACCGGGTTGGGCATCCTGGGTGTAGACCAACAGATATTAATGGGCAAACGGTTACGATGAAGGCGAAAGCGCTCCTCAACCAAGGTGTAGACAGCGCTCGGCGGCGGGACTATCGCAGCGCGATTGCACGCTTCAATCGCGTTATCAGGCGGCTGCCTGACTACGACAAAGGCTACTACAACCGAGGCTTGGCCTACTATGACTTGGGCCGCTATGAGGCCGCGATTGCTGACTTCACGACTGCCATTCAGCTCAATCCGGACTATCGCCACGCCTACATCAACCGAGGGAACGCCTACCGCCATATCGGCAATCTAGACGCTGCCCAGCAAGACTTTGACCGCAGCATCGAGCTCGCGCCTGATGAGCCCAAAAGCTACAGCAGCCGAGGGCTGCTGCGGCTCGATCGCGAAGACTATGAAGGCGCCATTCAAGATTTTGACCAGGCGCTGGCGCTGCAGCCTAATCTGCCGAAAGGCTACCTTTGGCGCGGCTTTGCCTGGCTGCGCTTTGAAGAGCCTCAGCTAGCCATTGCCGACCTCGATCGCGCCCTGGCCTACGACCCCGACTGCGCTGAGGGCTACAACAATCGAGGCTTGGCCTACTGCGCGCTCGC